>CAUYYU010000113.1:0-7005 GCA_963577415.1 Chloroflexota bacterium | reverse complement strand
CCGACTTCCAAAAACACCGTTCTTGTGGCTTGTGGGTAACGCCGTCGTTACAACGGTTGCGGAATTTAGGCCGCCTACTTGCCGCCCATCAGCTCCTCGCCCGTCGCCTGCACCGCTTCAATCACCGCCTCTTGCTCCGCCTCCGTGATCCGCGGATGCAGCGGCAGCGAGATCGTCGACGCCCCTATCCCTTCGGCTATCGGAAACGAGCCCTCTTCGAAGCCGAACGTTCTCCGGTAGTACTCCATCAGATGAATCGGTCGAAAATTCACCGCCACCCCGATCTCCCGCTCCTGCAACCCGTGCAGCAAGGCGTCACGAATCTCGGGGTCAACCCGAATCGTGAACAGATGACAGGAGTGGCGGCTGTCCGGACGCCGTTCCATCAGCTCAATCCCGCTCATGCCCCCCAGTGCGACTTCGTAGCGATCGTAGGCCGCCGTCCGCTTTTTTAACAGATCGTCTATTCGGAGCAATTGACCGAGCGCGAGGGCGGCCTGGGCATCGCTGAGATTGCACTTCCAACCCGCTTCCGTCACATCGTAATGCCGGTACAGCCCCGTGTATCTGTCGGCCGCGTCGGCGCTCATCCCGTGCAACCGCAGTTGCTTCAGCTCCGCCGCCAATTCCTCGTCGTTCGTCAATATCGCTCCACCCTCTCCCGCCGTGATGTTTTTCGTGGCGTAGAAGCTCACGCACGCCGCCGCCGAATACGCCCCTATCCCCTTCCCGTCTCGCTGGCCCTCAATCGCATGCGCCGCGTCTTCGATGATCTGCAGTCCGTGTCGGGCCGCGATCTCCGCGATCGCCGTCATGTCGCACAGTTGGCCGTACAGATGCACCGGCATGATCGCCCGCGTCGCCGGCGTGATCGCCGCCTCGATCTTGCTGGCATCCAAATTGCCCGTCTCCGGCTCCACATCGACAAAGACCGGTCGCGCCCCGACATGGCAGATCACGTTCGCCGTCGCCACAAAGCTCATCGGCGTGGTGATCACTTCGCCGCCCTGCCCGATCCCCAGCGCGATCAGGCACAGGTGCATAGCCGACGTGCAACTCATCACCCCCACCCCCGCCGCCGTCCCGCAATACTTCGCCAGCTCCGCTTCCAACTCGGCCGTCACCGGACCCGTCGTCAGGAAGTTGGTCCGCAGAACTTCCGACACCCGGTCGATGTCGGACTCGTCGATGCTCGATTTGAAAAACGGAACTTTCACGGGCGCTGTCGCCTTCGTTTCGCCGGCGCTTCGGGGTATCACCCGGTCAAAGTACCGGCCTGGCCGTTATACACGCAAGCCGCCCTCTCAGGCCGGTCCGATTTGCCGCAGAAGGTCGGGGAGCAAAAAACCGCCCCAGAACGCCAGATGCACGACCAGCATCACGCTCGTCAGCAGCGGCGCCGCCAGCCGGCCGATTCGATCCGCTCTACGCGAAACGATCGCGGTTGTAACCGCCAGGAACAACACCAGCGCAGGCAGCGCGAATCTTCCCACTACGAATATCCCGTCGTTGTAGCTGTTCATCACCGCGAATCCGGCCGCTACGACGAACGCCGCCAGCAACAACAGCGGCGCCGTTCTCACCTCAACCGACAATCCGCCGCTCGCCCATCCCCGCCCCCCGCCCGCGATCACCGCCGCGGCCAGCGCCGCTATCAGCAGCACCATCGCCAGCAACACACCCAACCCGCTCCCATCGTCATAGCGTTCCGAAAGCCATACCCGAGTATTGAAACGGAGCAGCCAATCCGATCCCAACAGCATTTCGTGAACTCCGCTGAATCCGGTCTCCGTGGCTTTGAACAGGTTGACCTCGTTCGTGCCATACGGCAGTCCCCGCAGGTCCAGATAGTCAAGGTGGGTCGTCGCACCGAGCAGGTCGCCCCCCAGATTTCGCCAGTTTCGAATCAGCCACCATCCATTCGGCAGCAACGCCGCCGCCAGCAACAACGAGCCTCTTTTCAGACAGGGGGTTAGGCCTCTTCTAAAACTCAAAATAAACATGAATCCCGGGAGAAGCAGAATCGGCAACGCGCTCGGTCGGCTCATGATCACGAGCGCCGCCGCCACGCCCACAATCGCCGTCGTGCCCCAACTCCATTCCCGGCGGACCGCTCGCAACGTCGCCCAGGTCACGAAGACGCTGGCCGCCAGAGCAAAGCTGTCGGCGGTAAACGATCCGCCCAGCGAGGCCATCTTGGGCACCAGACCGCAGGCGATGGCGATAACGGCCGCCGCCGATCGTCTGCCGCCACTCAGATCACGCGCCAGTCCGTAAATGAGGACGACGGCCGCGGTGTACAGCAGACCCGACAGCAGGCGTCCGGCAAGCAGGCCCGGGGTGTAGTCGCCGATGCGGGACGGGTTCAGGTTGAACAGCAGCGCCGTCGCCGCGTAGTAGGTGGGCGGGAGGGCGTGATAACGGTAGAGACCAGCCTCTTCGAAAGGAGGCTCCGGCAGGATAATTTCAGGAAAGGCATCCGGCCCCGGCAGCTCGCCCGCTTCATAAATGTCACGGGCAGTCCAGTAGTGAGCGGCCTCATCGTTGTCCCAACCGAACGGCGTGGCGGTGAGCCAGAAACCGGCCATCATCGCCGCGAATAGAAAGACGGTTAGCAATTGTCGGTGCCCGCGGATCGTCTGTCTCAATTCAACGAAACCGAAATCGTGATCGTGGAGGGATCGAGCCACTTATCGGGAAACATCAATATCGCTAACAAAACAACGGACCCGATCAGCGCCGCCGTCAACAGCGGACCGCCGTCTTGTCGGACCCGATTGACGAGCAATCCCCCCAACCCCGCCACCCCTACCAGCGCGGCTATGACGGCGACTACAAATCGGCCGGGAGAATTGGCGGTCATATTGAAAATCCTGCCGGCCACATCTCTCACCGGAACCTGCCGGTAGGTGCGGATCGCCAGATCCCAGCCCGCTCCCGCCGGATCATCCCGCGCGAGCATGATCCCGGACGGCACCCCATCGCGGCGATCGTAAAAGACGACCACTCCATCGCCGTCAAACACCGGCTGCTCGGGATCGGCGCGCACGCGAAAATAAAGTCGCCGCTCCGGATTCGACTGCTGGATAACTGGAAATTCGAACGAGTACCAATGCCGCCCTGTTTTCAGTTCAGCCCGGCCGGATCGCAACGATTCGCCGCTGTCATAGTCGACGATCTCGGTCAGAACCCGTACGTCATCCGGCCCACTTCGAGCGATCGAGAGGTCAAATCGAGATATGGAGTCGCCGTCGGGGAGCATCGTCTGACCAACGGAAAAAAAGTCGCTGATCGGTCCCGCCCCAAAACTGCCGGTAGACGGAACGCTCGTCGGCAGATACCAGGTATTGCGCAGCAGGTCCAACCCCGCCAGGCCGAGAAGGACAAACCCCAGAATCGTCGCGAGCAACAGTCGGCGGGACCAGATCGAAGCTCGGCCATCGAGCCTCGGGCCGACCGCAGCCGCCGCCGGATCATGGCCGTTTTGCATTTACTTCTTCTCGAAAGCAGTGATGATCCGAAATCCGGCCAAACCGGAGAGGAAGTCGGTCCATCGTTCCAGCGCCCGCAGTCCCGGCAGGGACCATTTCGGAACAAGGGAAGGGAAGTTGAATCCCCCACACAGGGGATAGATGAGATGATCACTTACCTCACGATCTACCAGACGCAAGTCCGGCACGAGCTCCAGAAGCTCGTGCGTCTCGGTCACCAGCGCCCGATGGGAAAGCGCCATGTTGCCTTCGAAGGGGGAAGTCTTACCGGACAAAGGCGGCGGCCCCGGGCCGCCCAACTCTTGCGTGAAATCCACACGCTCAAAATGGAACTTGAACAGGAGTCGGGCCGCCGGCGACATAAAAGGTTCGGCCACAACCAGGCGACCGCCGGGCCTCAGGCACCGGGCGAATTCGGCAAACGCCCGGACCGGCCGCTCGATGTGATGGAGCACGTCCAGCATCGCAAAAGTGCCCACGGAGGCGGTTTCGAACGGCAAGTACATGGCATCGCAGGCCAGGTGGGTATACGGAGATGGGAACACGTCCGAGGCGATGAGGTCGGGCGCTACCTCAGCCATCAGCCCGTGCCCGGTACCTATTTCGATTGTGGGACCCGAAAACGCGAACAGGTCCTTCATCCGGCGATACCACTCAAGGTAGACCTCCATCAGCACGGGCTTTTCGGACAGCACGCGCCGATAGCGAACCACAGTCTCTTGAGGGGTCTCCATACACAGCAATCCAGTATCGGGATGATCGGTTGAGTATGACTCAAAACTCTCATGCCGCGCCCGGATGGCGGACCAACTCAACGAATTTGCGATACACGAGTCTGAAATCCTCAAAAATCCGAAGCCAACGAATTGCTGCTGCGACTTGTGCCACAAATCCCGACCCCGCTCCGCATGGATAGAATGCCCCGATGCGATTTCTGACCAGATACCGGCCAAGACCCTTCGGGGGTAGCTCCGTAGTCGCCCTGGGGCTGGCGCTCGGAGCGGTCCTTGCGTCCGCAGTGTTGTTCTGGTTCGTCTCGTGGAACGCCCCTATGTACGCGGCTGCACCAGAACCGATCTTCAGCATCGGACCGCTGGCGCCCGGTGGGTCGGTGGAGCAAGAGTTTGAAGTCGCCGGTTCTTATTTGACAGGGGTGGATTTCTTCGCCCGCACTGAGGCCGAGCAGAGCCTCCCCGCCAACTTTATCGCCCGCCTGTACGAAGGCGAGGTGATCGTTCGGCAAGACGAGCTCGAAACCCGGATAGGACCGGACGTGGAGTCCGTTCGCTGGAATTTCGACGCGGTAGCCGATCCCGTCGGGCGGCGTTTCCGGCTGCAGGTGGTCGTCGGTGAAGGAATGACGCGGCCGGTGTTCTTGATGGCGTCGCTGACCGACATGCTGCCCGGATCGGCGGTGACTAACGGCATCCCGACCGGCGCCCACATCGATCTGGCCGGCCTACCATGGCGAGAAATCCGCCGGCTCGACACACTCCTGGCAACGGCCGCCAGCCTGCCCGGCGGCATAGCGGGACTGGCCGTATTGATGCTGGCTGTCGGCGGGGGACTCGGCTATGTGATGTCGGCGGTGGCCCGGTCGTCGGGGAGTCTGGAGACCGCCGCGTGGATGGTACTCGGCCTGTCAGTCGCCGGGCTGGTGCTGATCGTAGAGTTGCACCGGTCGGGAGAGCTATCGTTGCCCGAACGTCATTTCCGGTTATGGCCGGGGTTCTTCCGGACGATGGGGCTACTGGCGGGCACGGCGTTGGCTGCCGTGATTGCCCGACCGGTCGGTCGATTAATCGACAACATCTCGAACTCGCCCGGGGGCCGCACGAAGGACTGGCGGGAGAGATCGCTATCCAGCCTGGTAATTGTCGCCGTCCTAGTGACTCTCTTCGCAGGGGTCGCCTACACCCTGGACGGACCGGAGCTTGTTTTCGTTAAAGTTCCCATTTTTGAATCGGAACACGTATCGCAGGGCGATGTCGGCCTTTTGGAACACGGACCGGCCCGAGCTGCGGCGAAGGTGGCAACCGTTGTCTGGCTTGTTGTAGGGTCTGGAGCTCTCCTTTATCAAATTTCGACCCGCCGGCGCAGGATGACGTGAGCATGCTGAAAGCCATCACCGTCTGGGGCCGACAGAACCCAATCGCGTCGGTGCTGATCGGCCTCTATGTGGCGGCCGTTCTTGCCCGCGCCGCGCCGGTGATCCGGCTGGATTACGCCCCATGGTGGGACGGGGTCGGGTACGGGTATGCCGACCTCTGGACGGGCGAGGCGTTAAGGCTGGCCGGGGGCGATTTCGCGGCGCTGAGTTTTTATTCCGAAGGGCTCTTGTTCGTGCCGGCGCAGGCGATACTTTTCAGACTCCTGGGGGTTGCGAGCGGGATGCACGCTTGGGCCGTATTTTTGGTATTGGTAAGCGCCGCGATAGTGCCAATCGCCGCCCACACCGTATATCTGATAACGCGGCAGCTGATCGGAGCACTGGCCGCTGGTGTGCTCACGATTTTCGACCCGGTCTCAGCCTGGTTCGGAAGCAATGGTTGGTCGGACGCCCAGACATTTCTCTCGGTGGCCGGGACATGCTGGGTATTCGTGCTTTGCGCCCGCAAACCGACGATTCCGCGGCTCTTGCTGCTGGGCGCCGTACTGGCGACATTGGCGCTCGGACATACAACGTGGCTTTATCCGGCCACGATCTGGGCCCTGATAACGCCGGTCCTGCTAGCGAGTCGAAAGAAGTGGTTTCCTGGGGCGCAGGACTTTCCTGATTCGGGGATCCGACGCGGCTGGCTGAGACGGGCAACCGCGCCACTGGGATTTTTTGCCGTTGGCGCGTTAATAACGATCTCCCTGATAAGCGTCGGAGGCGCCATCGGAGCCGGCGCTGAGACTGATGGACCGTTCAACGTGGACCGGAACAACCAGCGGGTGCTGGTGGTCACGTACGATAAATCGATCGAGTGGGACGAGTGGACGCCGTCTGACACAGTCCGCGTCATCCTCACGATATTTCCTTCGAGGATCCCGGACCTGGTCCCGAGTTTTATCCATGGCCATATCGCTAACGCGGTTCACTTTTACCGGTGGGTCTTGCTGGCAACTCTGCTGGCGACGTTCGTGGTAATCGCGGGACGCCGCCAGAACCCCTGGCCTTCGCGATGGGGATTGCTGGGGCTGCTGATACCAGGTTACTTCCTACTATTAGAGCCCAGGATCGAGGTTCCGACGGTCGCGCTCACCTATCTGACCATCGGGGTGGTATGGATGTACATACCGGTCGCGCGCGTGTTGATGGTGCTCTTCGGACCCATCTTGGGAATTCTCATCCTATATCTTCCGCTTACGACTCAGGCCAGGCATAGCAATGCGATCGTGTTCCTTCTGATTCTCCTTGCCAGTATCGCCATCGGGCTGGCGGTCGGCCAGGTGAAGCGCTGGTACCAGGATGTTGACAGTCGGCAGTTCATGACTGGTCAGCGGATGCTCATATCGGCGGGTTTGATTG
>CAUYYU010000112.1:0-7021 GCA_963577415.1 Chloroflexota bacterium | reverse complement strand
TGGCCTTCGTCCTCGCGGGAGTCCCCTGGCTCGCGGGTGTTCGACTCGTGATGTGGCTGGCGCCCGGTGAGCCACGCCTGCCCATCCTGCTGGGGGCGGGGGGTGGGGTCGGCATCGGCGCGTTCCTCCTGGCCCTGATGACGTCGCTGCGTTTTTTGCCGGTAGAGATCGCGGTGCGAGGAGCCTTCATCCTCTTCGTTGCGCTGGCCATCTGGGCGGCCGTCGAGTTACGCCGGCGCCGCCCGCTCTGGGACATCTCAAGCGGCTGGAGCATCCTCGTGTTTGGCTTCCTGGGATTGGTGGTGGTTGGTGCGGCCATGAATTTCGCTTCCGGCGTCTGGAATGGCGCGACCCACGAGAATCTCGCCGTGCGCATGGCGATGACGGCCCACATGGCCGCCGGTGATTGGCCCCCGGCCGATCCCTACGCACCGGGAGTGGAGCGCCTTTATCGCTACACCGCGCAGGCCTGGGGCGCCTCCGTCATGCGGATCGGCGGTGTGGGCTTGTTCGAGGCTGTTTTGGCCATCACCATCACTTCAGTCGTGGCTATCTTCGGCGGGATATTCGCGACCGTGGCATCGTTCCGCAATTACTTGTTCGGCCTGTTCGCCGCCGCGGGTTTTGTCACCGCCGCCCATGCTAGCTTTCTCGGTCTCTGGAGGGCCCCGATCGGCGAATACAGCGCGTCTCGCGGCGAGATTCTGGCCGGGCTCGATCGTGAACTGGTCCAGGGCTTCACCGGGAGCCACGGTTTCGCCCTGCTGCCGGGCAATGACTTCACCAACGTCGTCGCTATCGCCGCCGGTTTCGGCGGCGCGTTTCTGACCGTGCAACTACTCCGCGGCTCCTCGGCCCGTATCCCGCTCGCGGCTCTGGCCGCCGTGTGTTTAGGGGCGATGGCCGCGGCCGCCGAGCAGACCCTCCCGATCGCGCTGGCGACCCTGGTGATACTCGCCCTCGGTTGCGCCGTCAGGCGCGACTGGCGAGCTGCTCTTACCGTGGCGCTAATCGCAGTGGCCGGTGTGGCCCTCGCTCTGGTTACCCAGGGTTCGCTCTCGGCAATCGCCTTCGGTTCGGAGGTCGGATCGCGGGCAAGCTTCGGCTTTACACCGGAAAATTTCTTGACGTTGCCGACCGACGCCATGCTGTATTCCGCCCGGACATCCCCTTTCTTCACCGTTCCCGCCGGGCAAGTCCGCGTCGGCTTCTTCAATCCGATCGTGCTCAAGGAATTACCCTGGGTCTTTCTCGCGTTCGGGTTGGGCGCATATTTTGTCTTTCGCGCACGACGGTTCTATCTCGTGCCATTCCTCGGCATGGCGCTGACCGCCTTCCTCATCCCGGGGCTGTTTACCGATCGCGTTTACCCGATCAATATCGCCCGCTTCACCTCCGTGGGCGTCTATCTGGCCGGACTGGCCGCCGGGCTCGTCGCCGCCGAACTCTGGACCCGATCGGGGCGATTTTGGCCCGCCTATCGGGCTGTTGGCGTGACTCTGATGATCCTCGTAATGGGATCGTGGGTCGCCAGCGTCCCTCTCTGGCCGGCCCGTCTTTACGACACCGCCAACGTCTCGCTGGCTGAGGATCTTGAGGTCGCCGCCTTTTTGCGGGATGGCCTCTACGGTCGCCGGGCGCTGGTGCTGCCAGGTCCAACCACCCTCGCTGGGGTCATTACCGACGACTGGGAAGGTCAACATAAATTCGTGGTCGCTTTCGGCGCCACCTCGATACCGTTCGGCCTCGACGCCTATAGCGGAGGCGGCTGGTACGGCGCCCACTACCGTCGCGCTTACGACACCCTCGACCCCGAAGCCATGCAGGCTCTGGGCATCGACACCGTAGTCGTGGCCCCTCAGCTACTCAGCGCGGATCAGGTCGAAATGCTGACCCGGGCCCGGGGAGACGATCGGCTGGTGCTGGATTTTGTGAGTTCTGACGGCGCCCGCTTTGTCTACACGTATCTCAGTGACGACAATGACTGATCGGGTCCCGGCGATAGGTTCCGTTATCGCCGCCGCCGTTCTCTGGATCGCGCTCCTGCTTGTGCCCGTGGATTGGTCGGTGTCGTCCGTACCCGCCGCCGGCAGCCTGTTCACCGTCGGTCCGGTTTCGTCCTACATAGTCCCCGGCCAGACCATCTTACCTACCGAGCCGGTCGATAGAGTCGCCGTGCCCATCCGCGTTGGCGGGCCATTTGGTTCCAGCGTACCGATCCGTCTGCTCGTCCTCACCGAGCCCGGGGGCGATGAGCTCGCCGCCGCCGCCGCGACCGCCGTCTCCATTCCCGCCGGATTCGACCTCGTCGTATTTGAACTCGATTCACCCTTGCCCCCCTCTCGCTGGGCATACCTGGAATTAGAAATCCCGCCGGAAACACAGTGGCCGATTCTTATCGGAGGCACCAGGTCGGACCTGGCTGAGTTCCCGGGACAGCTATACCTTCGGGGACAGGCCGGCTGGCCGGACCAGGATCTGTTCCACCAGCTGCTTCGCCGCCAGAATCTTGCTTCGCGAATTCCGGTGATCTGGTCGCTGCATCGTGCGGCTCTCCTGGGTTACGTGGCTCTCCTATTACCCGCCGTGACGATTTTCGCGGGTCTGGGACTCGTTGTCGGGCGCCGCCGCCCCGTTCTGCGGTGGCCGCTGGCGCTGCTTCCGCTCCCGGTCATGGTCGGGACGTATTATTTCTACGCGCTGCTCTAGTCGCCGGTCTCAGCCGGGCAGGAAGTCTGCAACGTCTACCGTCTGCCCCGTCTTCCCGGCCTCCGCCGCGGCGAACACCATCGCCATACTTTTCACGTTGTCATCCAGCACCGTCTCCGGAGGATCGCCCCCTTCCAGCCAGTCCAGGAAGTCGCCGATGATCTGCTGGTGACCGTACAGGCGGGTCTCGGGGATGGGCACGATCTCGTCAGGCTCGCCTACCCGGTGCAGCCGCATGACGTCATCGTTGTCAATACTCAAGGCTCCCGACTCACACTCGGCCCGATAGTGCTCCTGGTGCCAGGTATTCTGGTGTCCCGCGCCGGACAGATTGCCTTCGTACAGCGCCCGCGTATCGTTGTCCATGGAACACAGATAGAGCCCGCCCGATAAGCCCGCAAAGCTGCCCCAGGACGGATTCCAGCCAAGACCACCGATCGTCCGACAGTCTCCCCCGGTAAGGTTCCTGATCATGTCGAAGTGGTGAATCGAGGCGTCGATCACGAGCGGATCGTCCATCTCATGACGGAAGTCACTCAGACCTAACTTCGATCCCCACGATCCGAACACCCGATAGTCGGCCTGAAACCGCGCTACGAGGTACTGCAATCGTCCCAACCGTCCCGATCTCAGCACGTCACGAAATCCCAGCATGCGCGGTGTAAACCTGTAATTCTGTATGATCGCCATTTTTACGCCGGCCTTTTTAACCGCCCGCACGATCTCCGTCACCTCCGATAGCTTGTCGGAAATCGGTTTTTCCGAAAGGACCGGCAACCCTCGCTCCACCGCCTTCAGGATGGCTTCCCGGTGATGCCATGGAGGAACCGCGACCACGCAGAAATCAACGGCCGCGTCAGCGAACGCATCGTCCATGGTGCCGTAGCGCTCGCTTTCCGGCAGATTGAGAAAATCACCGGCCTCCCGCAGCACCTCCGGCACGATGTCGACGATCGCCGAGATTTGGAGACGATCTCGATGCACCGCCACGAACCGGCGAATCCACGCCCCACCTATACCTCCGGCTCCAATCAGAAGGCACCGCATCATTGCTCTGACCTCCAGGAGATTGCTGGCGGCGAGCCGATCTTTAACCGACGCGGCAAGAAAATGATTGTCAACAGACTCTCCTCCGACGATCCTTCTGCCGAATCTTGGACCGTAGAAGAAATTCTGACGAGTCCGAGAGTGCGGTGAAGCGTGGGGACAGGCTCTGACTCAACGGTTTGGCAAGGATGCCGGCCGGCTCAGATTTCTCGACTGAACAGAGGCACCCAGTGGCACCAAGGGCCGTTGCGAAGGAAAGCAAAGCCCCGTTGATCAAGCGTCTCCGGCAAGCGATCCGGGACGGTAGCTACGTTATTCCGTCTCGCGAAATAGCCGCTGAATTCGCCCGGTCCTACTATGCTCGGAATCGGCATCTCGCCATAGTGCGACGGCCGTTGCCGCTCAACCTGGAGAACCGCTTTCCGCTCGACCAGGCCGCGGCCGAGGCCGACCTCTAGGCTTCTGGCGACCTGACAATTGTCAGGCCCGCTCCCGGGCAATCCCGGCTGAAGCCGCACACTCGGCGCTTTCGCCGATAGGTGAAGTTTTCGGCGCGGCTGAAACAACGCCGAAGGCCGAAGGGCCGTTCGGGTTCTTAACGAGGGGTCCGAATCTCGGCGGGCTCTGGCCCTCCCACTCCGCCGATTAGACTGTACGGTCTTCTTCGCGACCCCTCGCGTTCCACCTCCGACTGGACCGTATGTACCCGGAAATCTTCGCCGGCGGATTCAAGGTGGCCATCGCCCTGCTCGCGTTCCTGAGCTTCGTCGGCTACGGCTCGTCCCGCCTTATGCTGAGCGGGCCCTGGGCCCCCTACCGGCTGGTGAGCGCGCCCGTTGTCGGCTGGATCATGGTGGTGCCGATCTCGTACCTTCTCAACGCGAATCTGCTGGGGATGAACCCCATCTTCTGGATTCTTGTAGGAGTTGGCGTAGTAGGGAATGTAGTCGCGTTCCGGTGGCGCGAGCGAATCGCCGCCGTCCCCCAGGATCGCCTCGTACTCCTGCCCGCCGGATTAGGTCTGGGCCTTTTCCTGGTGGCGCTGATCCCCCACGCCAACGACTCCAGCCTCGGCCTTCTGGCGCTCAACGTGGACGAGGAACTGTACTGGCCATATGCCGAGCATTTGAAGTATTTCCCCGCCACCATGGAGGGCGCCGCCCATTCACCGTTCGGCGAACTCTTTGTCGCGGACGACTTCCGCTCGCGGGGTCAGGGTTTTGTATACCTGCTATCCCTCGCAAGCATCGTCTCGGCCACGCCGACGTTCCTGGCGTACATGCCTCTCGTATATACCCTGCTCGCCCTCAGTGTCGTCTCCACGTACCTCTTCGCTCGCTTAGGGCTGAACCTCGGCGGCCGCACCGCGCTCCTGGCGGCTGGGTTGTACGCAGCCAACGGTTTACCGTTTTGGTTCAGCGGCATGGGCTTCGGTCCCCACATGGTCGCGTTCGCCCTGCTGCCGCTGGCCCTGGCCGCGTTGACCGTCGCCTTGAATCACGGCCGGACCGGCCCCATTCTCTTTGCCGGGCTCGTCGGTGCGGTCCTTCTCGTTTCCTACTTCTGGGCGATTAGCGCCGTATTCCTCGTGTCGGCAACGTTCCTGGCGTTCGGTCTCGTCGCATTCCAGCCCCACCGGCTGCTGAGAATCCGCAGGCTCTTCACTCTCGCCATCGTTGCTCTCGCCGCCGGATCGGTCGGATTCTTCTGGTTGCTTCGGTGGGCTTTGCCAAGACTGAAATCCGTCGCGTCCGACCTGGACGCGTCTTTCGGTAACGCCTGGGGAGATTTGTCATTTCCTCCTTTCCAACTCGCGCCGGGGATCCAGACCTACCACATGGTCTTCGACAGATCGGGGATCATGGCCGCGATACCGAGCCCCCTATGGGCGTTTCTGAATGCCCTCGAACAGCCGGTATGGATCGCCGTCTTACTCCTGGCCGGGATAGCGCTTCTGAGGATGTCCGGCAATCGACTCGCAGCCACCTTGTTGGCGGTCGGCTTTGCCCTATTCATGTTCTGGGTGCTGCGTATCGCCGCCTACCAATATGGGCATTTTAAGAACTTGTCCTACGTCTCCTTTTTCGTCGACACCCTCATCGCCGCCGGCCTCGCGACCCTCTGGGTTGCCGGACGCGAACGCTTCGCCGGCCTCATCCCGAGCGCCACCTGGCGCCGATGGTCAAACGTCGTCTTGCGTTCGGCCGCGGCCCTGACTCTGGCGGCTCTGCTGACGCTTACGCTGCGCAATAGCATGCAGACCTCCCGCTGGTACTGGCTCGGCTTCTCGTGGAACCTGCCGCACAGCGTTGTCGCTGATGTGCAGAGAGTGGCCGATCTCATCCCCGCGGGCGCCACCGTCGCCGTTTCCCCCGACGCCGAGTACCCGCTTGCCCGCGAATCCATCAAGTTCCGGCCGATCACGCTCGCTTTTCACTACGAAAACAGCGCGGTCGAACGCTGGTCCGGCCGGCTCTGGGCGCTCCTCGCCACGGAACTCCCGGGCCGGGATGTCTTCTTGCCGGCCGGCACCACCGCCTTCGCCGCCAATCCGGAGTTGATCCCCGAAAACCCTGATTTTCTAGTGCTTGGGCGGGATGAAGACCCACGGCTGCACGGACTTGTCCAGGCGGAGAACCTGACTCCCGGCGCGGTCGTCGGCCTCTACCAGGTTCCCGGGGCGAACGTGCTTTCCGGCGAAGAACTGATCGTGGCGGCGGGCGGTCGAGGGCCTCTCGTCCCCGGCCGTCCACTGGCGATCAGAATCGCGTCCGACGGCCTCTTCCCGGGGCCCCTCGAAACAGCCTCCGCCGATCCGTCCGACCTCCGCCAGATTCTGCTGGGGATCACGAACATATCCACCGGTACGGTCGCCGTCCAGATCGCTTCGGGCGGGGCCCCCAGCACGCTTCTCCTCGATTCCGGCCTTAATTGGATAGTCACCGACTCAATCGCGGTCGGTTCGATCCTCACCCTGGACCCCACCGAAGCTAACTCAATAATTCCAATGGTGGCCCGGTCGTTGGAGCCGGCCCTGGGCGTTCCCCCCGGTGTCACCGCGGATTCCCGGGCGATCGTCTGGGTGCAGGCGGTCTCGCTGGGGGACACGATTGAAGCCCGGCTAACCTTCATCCAGCCCGATCGCAAAGGGCGCAACGTCGGCGTCAGCTACCGCGAAGATACGACTCGCGGATACTGGGTGAGCGCCGTGACCCTGCCAGCATCGATCCACCAGATTGAGCTTCAATATTTGGTGTCCGAACGT
>CAUYYU010000111.1:0-7031 GCA_963577415.1 Chloroflexota bacterium | reverse complement strand
TGGACAACATCGAGGCCCGGGGAGCCGATTCGGTGATCGGGATCGCGATGCTCTCGCAGGCGGAACTCGCCGATCTGGTGCGCCCATCGGGCTATTACAACCAGAAAGCCGCGAAGCTGGCCGGATTTTGCGAGCATGTTCTGGACGGTTACGAGGGCGATCTGGGGATGTTTCTAAGTTTGCCCCTGGAGCGGCTGCGCGAAGAGCTACTAGGAATCTGGGGAATCGGCGCGGAGACGGCGGACGCGATCATCCTGTACGCCAGCAAGCAGCCGTCATTCGTGATTGACACCTATACGGTTCGCTTGTTGGACCGGATGGGGATCGTGCCGGCGGACGTGTCACGGAAGGTGTTGCGAGAGGCGGTGATGGCGGCGCTGGAACCGGAGGTGCGGGAGTATGCCGAGTTTCACGCGTTGATAATCCAGCACGGCAAAGCGACGTGCCGGAAGACGCCGCGGTGCGAGGAATGCGTGCTGCTGGCAGACTGCCGGTACGGCGAACGGCAGGGGGTGCCCGGAGTGAGACGAGTGCGGACGGTCGGGTCGGGAGTCGATCACTGGTCGGGTTAGGTTTGCCCCGCGAGGCGCGGGCGTTGACAATGGAAGGCCAAAAACAGCCAAGTTCTTAGGAGATTCGGATGCGGTATCGCGAGCTAGGCGCGCCTGGGCGACCCGGACTGCGCGTCTCCGAAATCGGCCTAGGGACACGTGAAATCGGGGGGACGATCTGGCTGGGTGAGGAAGGGGAAAAGGTGCCCCATGGATTCGGCGCGCCGGACGACGACGTGTCTGTGCAAATGATCGCGCGGGCGCGGCAGCTGGGGATGAACTTCATCATGACCAGCCCAGCCCATGGCGACGGGCACGGGCAAGAGGTGATCGGGCGGGCGATCGCGCGAGATCGTGACTACTGGGTGGTGGGGGCGCTGGGCGGGGTCGAGATCAACGATGGAAAGCTGAAGCGGGATTTCTCGTACGAGTCGCTGCTGGCGGGACTGGACGCGAGCATCGAGCGATTGAAGAGCTATGACGTGGATGTCTTCATGCTGCAGAACCCGACGCAGGCGGAGCTGGATGAGGGCGGCTGCCTGGAGGCATTGCAGAATGTGGCCCGGACGGGCAAGGCGGGATTCGTGGGCGTGGACATCTCGGACTCGGACGCGGAACTGGGTCCGTTGCTGGACATGGGCTTGAACGTGATCGGGGTGCGCTACAACGTATTCGAACCGGGGTCGGCGGAGACGTTCGCGGAGGCGCGCTCGCAGGGGATCGGAATCGTGGCGCAGGGCGTGCTGGCGGACGGCCTGCTGACGAGGACGATCGACAGCATGGAGGAGTTCGGCGCCGACGATGAGCGCAGCCGGATGCAACGGGCCGACGTGGAAGAACTGATACGGAGGGCGGCGAAGCTCTCGTTCCTTACCAGGGAGGACCGGACGATCACGCAGGCGGCGCTGCTGTATGTGTTGGCGAATCGTGGGGTGTCGGTGGCGTTGACGGGAGCTTTTCGACCCAAGCATGTGGAGGAGGACGTGGCGGTGGGGAATATGCGGCCGCTGGGCAACGATGAATTGGCCGCGATCGCCAGACTGCAACGAGCGGGGTTCGCGAACTAACGCAATCGAGCCCCGGCGACGCCCGGAGCCGACCGATCAGGAGTGCATATGGAATATCGAACGTTGGGGAAGACGGGCTTTGAGGTTTCGGCGATCAGCATGGGCGCCTGGGCATTGGGGGGACAGTGGGGGGACATGGACGACGAGCTGGCGACGGCGACTGTCCATGCCGCCCACGACGCCGGGGTGAACTTGTTCGACGTGGCCGACGGCTACGGTCCGTTGGTGGCGGAGGAGCGGTTAGGGAAGGCGCTGAAGGGCCGGCGGCAGGACGTTTTCATTTCCACGAAGGTCGGGAATTTCTTATCGCGGCAGGGCCACGCTGGCCGTTACACCCACCCGATGCATATCATCAATTCCTGCCACGCGGCGCTGCATCGGCTCCAGACCGACTACATCGACGTGCTGCTGTGTCACCAGGCCGACCCGGAGGACGCGGACCTGTTCGTGGAATCCTTCGAACAACTGGTAGAGCAGGGGAAGATTCGCAGCTACGGGGTGTCTACCATGAATCCTGGGGTAATCGAAAAATTCGACCGGATGGGGAACTGTGGCGTGGTGCAGATTGAATACAGCATCGTGCGGCGGGGCCCGGAGGCTGGGGCGTTGAAGACCTGCGCGGAGCGCAACATCGGGACGCAGATCCGGGGGGCGCTGGGACAGGGGGTGCTGACCGGCAGCTATGACCGGGACACCCGGTTCACGGACTCGGTGCGAAGCGGGTGGAACGAGGGAGAAAGGCGTGAGCGTTTTCTGCGGGAACTGGCGGCGGCAGAGAAAGTTAAGGCGCTGGTGACGCCGGAGCGGTCGATGGTGGATATCGCCCTGGCGTTCGTGCTGGCGCACCCGGCAGTGAGCTGCACGATTCCGGGGATGAAGTCGCCGGACCAGGCCCGTGCGAACGCCGCGGCGGCCAGAATAACACTGACCGACGACGAGCTGGCGACGATCCGGGACGCGGGGGCGGAGCTGCCGGCGGGCTAGTCTGGCAGGACGGCGCGAATCTGCGAGAGGTCATAAACCTCCGCGTCGGCCTCGGGGAGATCGTCGGGGGCGTCGGCTGGCAGGGTCTTGCGGAAGCGGTTCAGCCAGATGGTGAACATGCCGAGTTCGGCTGCACCGACGATATCGCGCCGGAAGCTGTCGCCAATCATGGCTGTCCGCGCCGGATCGAGTCCCAGCAACCCGAGAATGTGCCGAAACGCCGCCGGTTCAGGCTTGCCGGCGCCGACTTCGCCGGAGATGACAATGGGACCAAAACTGGCGCGTAGATTCGCGCCGTCGATCTTTTCACCCTGGACGTTCGGCGAGCCGTTGGTGAGCAGGGCCAGGCGATAGTCCACAGCCAGATCGTCAAGCGCGGCCAGGGCTTCGGGGAATACCAAGTGGCGGGCCCGGCGCTCCCGGCGGAACGCGTCGGCCAGCTCGACAGCCAGCGCTTCGTCGTTGATGTCGTGCTCCTTGAGGGCAAGGCTCCAAGCCTGCACCCGAAACTCGGGAACCCACCGGGCCAGCGCTTGCAGGCCCGGGTCCGGGTCGTCGAAGTCCCCCCAGAGAGCTTCCCAGAAACTGATGCCCAGCCCGCGGGCATGGGGGCTGAGGTTGGAGGCGCGCCAGATGGTCCCGGCCGTTTTGAATAAGTTTGTGGCGAGATCATCAGCGTCTATGCCGTGGCGCTCACCTGCGATCCCGGCGGCGGCCACGGCGGCCGCTTCAGCCGAAGGAGTATCCGGCATTATCGTTTCATCGAGGTCGAAGATGAGGGCGGCGAGGGGCAACAGGCTACCTTTCGGGTCGGGGTTGAGAGGCGGTCGAGGAGCTATTCAGGAGCCTGCGCCCCACTGGAGTGAGCGTGGCAATTCGGAGATGAGGGCGAGGGCGGCGAGGGCGCGCTGGACGACTTCGTTGATCACGTCGTCCAGCGATTCGGGATGCTGGTAGAACGCGGGGATCGGCGGCAGGACGGTAACCCCGACTTGGCTGAGAGTCAGCAGGTTCTGGAGATGGATTGGGGACAAAGGAGTTTCCCGGGGGACGATGACCAGCGGACGCCGCTCCTTGATCGCGACGTCGGCCATGCGGTGCACGAGACTAGTACCAACTCCGGTTGCGATGGCGGCGACGCTGGCCATGCTGCAGGGAATAACGGCATAGGCGCGGACCGGAAACGAGCCGCTGGCCAGCGCGGACGTCATCTCGCCGGTCTTGTGGACGGTGACGGGCCCCCGGGTCTGCAAGTCGGTGATTGTGGCGTCCACGGTCTCACCCAATTCGTGTTCCCACATGAGCCGGCCGTAGCGCGTGCAGATGAAATGCAGATGGAATCCGCGTTCCAGGACGGCGGCGCCAAACTCTCTGGCGATTATCGCACCGCTGGCGCCGGATACGGCCAAGGCGACGTTTTCGGGTCGGTCGGAAGTGCTCATGCAGCGATCGCAAAGTGAAGTATGACGGACGCCATGAAGATCACGGAAACATAGCCATTCATGTCGAAAAACGCTTTTTGCAGATTATCAAGGTTGTTCGGCCTGACGAGGGCGGCTTCGTAAACGAGAATGCCTGCGGCGGCGGCCACCCCGATCCAGTACACCCAGCTTAGTTCCGCGACAAGGCCCAACGCGAACATGCAAGCGACGGCGATGAGGTGAGAGACGCGGGAGAACCATAGAGCCGGGGCGATGCCGAATCGGGCCGGGACCGAGTGGAGTCCCTCGCGGCGGTCGATTTCGACGTCCTGGCAGGCGTAGATGACATCAAAGCCGGCGATCCAGAACATCATGGCCAGGGTGAGCAAGACCGCCGCGAGGTCGAGTCCGGCGGTGACACCGATCCAGGCGCCGGCGACCGCGATTGCGTCGGCCAAGCCCAAGAACCAGTGAGATAGCCAAGTGAAACGCTTGAAGTAAGGGTAGGCGGAGACGAGCAGGACGGCGACCGGGGCGAGGGCGAGGGCGGTGAAGTTAAGTCGCCAGGCGGCGATGGCGAGCAAGATGAAACCGGTGGCGGCGAGGGCCAGCATTTCCCGCTGACACATGAGGCCGGCGGGGAGGGCGCGGGAGACGGTTCGGGGGTTGCGAGCATCGAATTGGGCGTCGATGAGACGATTGGCCGCCATGGCGCCGGTGCGGGCGCCGATCATGGCCAGAGTGATTAATGCCAGGGTGGACCAGCCGGGCCAGCCGCCGGCGGCCAGAAGCATCGCGGCAAACGCGAAGGGGAGGGCGAAGATCGTGTGCTGGAAGCGTACGGACTCCAGGTAGACTCCGGCCCGGCCAATCATGATCGAGCCCCACCCAGGATTGAGTGGGACGGGTCAGTCAAGGCCGAATTCGGACCAGCGCCGGTCCACCAGGTCCGTGATCTCGAGGGACATGACAACGTCGGGGGGCCATTCCCGGTGATGGCCTTCCTCCGGGAGCTTGATCGTGGCGTCGATGCCGAGTTTGCCTCCGTAGTGGGGTTGGGCGGAGGCGTGCTCGAGGGTGTCGGTCGGACCCATGACGATTTCGACGTCGCGGGACGGGTCAACGTTATTGCCGACGCGCCACAGGACTTCGCGCAGGTTCTGCACGTCGACGTTTTCATCCACAATGATGACGAACTTGGTGAACATCATCTGGCCCAGTCCCCAGATGGCGTGCATGACCTTGCGGGCGTGGCCGGGATACCGCTTGCGGATGGAGGCCAGGGCGAAGTTGTGAAACACGGAATCGACCGGGAGGTGGATGTCCACCAGTTCGGGGATCATGAGCCGGATCAGAGGAAGAAAAAGGCGCTCGGTGGCTTTTCCCAGGTAGGCGTCTTCCATCGGCGGGCGGCCGACGATGGTGGAGACGTAGATCGGATCTTCGCGCCGGGTGACGGCGGTGACATGCAGGACCGGGTATTCGTCGGCGAGGGAGTACACGCCCGTGTGGTCGCCAAACGGGCCCTCCGTGCGGGACTCGGCGGGATCTACGTAACCTTCGATGATGATCTCGCTGTGAGCCGGCACGAGAATATCCACCGTCTTGCAGCGCACCATCTCCACGGACTTTCCTCGGAGGAAGCCGGCGAAAACCATCTCATCGACGTCTGGAGGCAGGGGCGCGGTGGCGGCGTAGGTGAGAACGGGATCGGTGCCAATCGCGATGGCGACCTCAATGCGCTGGTTTTCGTCTCTAGCCTGACGGAAGTGCTCGCTGCCGCCCTTATGAAGTTGCCAGTGCATGCCCAGAGTCCGCTCGTCGAATACCTGGAGCCGGTACATACCGACATTACGGCGGGCCGTGGAGGGGTCGTGGGTGAAGACGAGCGGGAGGGTGATGTAGCGACCGCCGTCGTCGGGCCAGCACTTAACGATGGGGATTTCGGCGAGCGAGGGATTCTCGGTTTCGACGACCTCCTGGCACGGTCCCGATCCGACTTCTTTGGGACCGATCCGGCCCATCTTGATGATGTCGCCGAGCGCTCCGAGCTTGCCAAAGATTCCCTTCGGCGGCGGCCCCATCGCCAGTTCCAAGAGCTTCTCGATGAGATGTTCGAGTTCGCCCCATTCATCAACACCAAGGGCCAAGCTCATGCGGGCTTCAGAACCGAAAATGTTGGTGACCAGGGGGAAGGGAGAGCCCTTCACGTTTTCAAAGAGGAGCGCGGGACCGCCGGACTTGACGACCCGGTCGGTGATCTCGGTGATTTCCAAATCGGGATCGACTTCGGCGGTGACGTGGTGCAGTTCGCCGCGTTCGTCGAGGAGCTTGAGGAATTCGCGCAGATCTCGAAACGCCATTAATACTTCCTAAATTCAGGCCGCGACGATCGCGCCGTCAGCCGGCGGTCAGCGACCGCGATGTCCGGGGCAATCCCGAGAACTAACTAGCTCCGAGCCTACCAGCGAACCACCGATGACGGCATCGAAGGTCGCGGTGATCTCCGTCGTGGCGAGAGTGCCGGGAACGATCGCTATTCCAAGTTTGAGACGATCCGAGAGGCGGCCAGCTCGGCGAAGGGGATGTCGGTCAGCCGGTCGAGGACGTAATCGGGCTGACGATCGGCGGGTAGCGCGGTTGCTTCGGCGCGGCTGCTGATGCCGGTCAGGACGAGCGCCGACCGCGCGCCAATAGACTTAGCCCCACCGATGTCCGAGTAGAGACTGTCACCGATCACGAAGAGATCGTCGACCTCGGCGCCCTCTATATCGAGGATGTGTTGGAACAGGTGAGGGGCGGGTTTGCCGACTATGACGGGGTCGGCGCCACAGGACGCGTAGAGTGCGGCGACAAACGCGCCGACGCCGGGGGTGGTGCCGCCGGCGGTGACGAAGGACGCGTCATTATTCGGGGCCACGAGGACAGCGTCATCGCGTTCGATGACACGGTGGGCGGCGGCGAGATCCTGGAAGGCGATGTTGGTATCGATGCCCAGGACGACGGCA
>CAUYYU010000110.1:0-7069 GCA_963577415.1 Chloroflexota bacterium | reverse complement strand
GTAAGTTGTAAAAACCCCCACCGAATGCTTTTCGGCGTGGATGTAATGTACCTGAGTGGCGGCGCCGGTTTGGCTAACTGATTTACAAATCGCGGCGATTTTCGGACTTAACTGGCCGGGGGACGCGGAAAATGGGCGCTGTGCGCCTGATGAACGTGACTAAGGATGCTACGACTCGATAAGGGGGACACGCTCCCCACGATCACCCGAAAGCTCGCGGATGGATCGACGTTCACGATTCCGGACGACCTGGCGGCGAGGCCGACGATGCTGCTGTTTTTTCACGGGACGTGGTGATCGTGTTATCGCCGGCAGTTAGCCGACTACAACTACCTCTACGACACGTTCAAGGCGAATGACCTGCCGGTGATCGGGGCGACGGTGGTTTCGCTGGCGGATGTGCAGGCGATGAGCGAGCGCCTGGGGCTTGAGATTCCGGTGCTGGCCGAGGTGGACCGGGCGCTGGTGGTCGACGGACTGGGGGCGTATCCGCTGGACCGCGCGGTGGATGTGGTGAGTTATTCCAGCGGCGCGATCGGTCGGATCGGGGTGGAGAGGCGCTGCGGTTTCTGATCTGAACGCCGTCTAGGGCAGCAGGGACGGGTCGGGACGGAAGGCCGGCCAGCGTTCTTCGCCGGCGTAATTGGTGAGCCGTAGGAGGAACCGGCCGTCGGGAGTGGTGACGTAGATTTCGGGGTTGTAGTCGCGCTCGGAAACAAAGGCGATGAACCGCCCGTCGGAAGACCAGGCCGGGGAGTGGTCGGCGGGCAGGTCGCCTGCGATGGGGACGGGGATCACCTGCTGATTGGCGCCGTCGGGAGCCATCAGGTAAAGCCGGAATGACCCGGTGCGATCGCTGCTGAAGGCGATCGTGGTCCCGTCCGGCGACCAGGCCGGCGAGGTGTCGACGCCGGCAGCGTCGGTGAGCCGGACGGGGTCGCCGCCCTCAACGGGAACGGCGTAGATGTCGAAGTCGATGGTGCGGGCGGAGGCAAAGACGAGCCAGTCTCCGTGGGGGGACCAGTCGGGCTCGACGTCGGCGTCGAGATGGTCGGTGAGGCGGGTTTCGACCAGAGTTTCGAGATTGATTACGTAGATGTCGGTGTTGCCGTCGCGCCGGGAATGGAAGGCGATCCGGGTACCGTCGGGAGACCAGGACGGGTGGAGATCTTCGCCGGGGGAGGTGGTGAGGCGACGGGCGTTGAAACCGTCGGCGTCCATGAGCCAGATGTCGAAGTCGCCGCCCGCGTTCTTGGAGTAGGCGATGGTCCGGCCGTCGGGACTGAAGGCCGGGGTGACCTCGTCGCTGGAGATGTTGGTGACCTCCTTCAGGCCGTCGCCGTCGGCGCCGATCTGGTAGATATCAAGGTCCCGGCTGAGATCCCGCTGGAAGGCGATCAGGTGATCGGCCAAGGCGCGGGGCGACTCGACCGGCAGAGGGCGGGAGGTGGGAGTGGGCGTCGGAGTAGGCACGGGCGTGGGCGTCGGCGGGATAGGGGTCGCGGTCGGGGTGCTGGACGGGATCGGAGTGACGGTCGGAGTCGGGGTGGCGGGAAAGACCGGGCTGGCGTTGACGGTGGGGCCGGGAGTAGGAAAGAGAACCGGCGGGGGAATAGTCCGCCGCGCAGGCACAGCCTGTTTATTCTGTTCGCTTGCGGTCAAGGGTGTTGGGAACGCAACAGGCTCGGTCTGTTGCGTCGGGATGGGAACGGCTTGTATGGGGGCGACCGTGGGGGTGGCGGTGACGCGCACGGCGACTCTGCTGGTGACCGTCTCGCCGGTCGTGCAGCCGGCGAGCAGCAGGGTCAGCCCGGCGGCGGCGAGGAAGGTCGGCTTCAGAATCGGCGTGGCAGGCGCTCCAATTCAGTCGAGAGCCGCGAGCAGGCGGTCTAGGGCGTGTTTGGCGACGGCGTAAAGCTCGGGGCCGGTATCGCCAAAGCTCTTGCCGGCCAGCTTCAGGTGCGGCTCCAGAGTGAGGTGGGTGCCGATGCCTTCGTCGCGGGCGGCGCGCAGGATTTCGGGCCAGCGGGCCTTGCCCTCGCCGGCGGGCACGATCTCGCCGGGACCGAGCGCGTCTTTGATGTGGAAGTAGGCGATGTGCTCCTTGAGGGCGGGCCAGGCCTCGGCAAACGGGTCCACCCCGGCGACGACAAAGTTGCTGGCGTCGAACACCATTTTCAGGTTCGGGGCGTCGACGGTCTCGAAGATTTCGACGCAGCGGGCCACACCCTCGCCGTAAAGTTCGCTTTCGTTTTCCACGACCACGGTAGTGTCAGGCGCTTCGGAGGCGGCCAGGGCGGCGATCTCGCGTAGCCGCCGCATCACCTCGTTCCGGGTCGCGGCAGGCAGATCGCCTTTAGGGACGTAGGAGGAGAACACGCGCAGATAGGGAGAGTTGAGGCGGTGGGCGGCGCGGACGGAGCCGCGAAAGCGCTCAAAATCGGGCGCGAACGGTTCTTCGATGGGGTACTTCCCCACGGGTGAGGCGACCCCGGCGCAGGTGAGGCCAGCCCCGGCGAGGGCCTGATCGAGCCGGTCGAGATCGTCGTCGGTGGCCTCGTTTATCACCTTCTGTTCGCCGCCGGCCAGGCGGAAGCGGCGGATTTCGACGTTGGGGATTCCCAGTTCGTTGAGGACGTCGAGCTGCGCCGGGAACATCTCGGTAATCTCGTCGCCCAGTCCGCTCAACTTCCAGATCATGCGGATACTTCCTTGCAGGGCGACCGGGCCGGGTGAACCACGGGCGCTAGTTGCTGCGTTCGAGCAGGGAGGAGAAGGCCTCCCGGGGGATATCCACCTGCCCGACGCGTTTCATCCGTTTCTTACCGGCCTTCTGTTTGGAGAGGAGCTTGCGTTTGCGAGTGACGTCGCCGCCGTAGCACTTGGCGAGGACGTCCTTGCGCATGGCGGGGACGTTCTCGCGGGCGACGACGCGCCCGGCGATGGCGCCCTGCAAGGCGACCGGAAATAGCTGGCGGGGGATGATCTTGCGGAGGCGTTCGACGATTTCACGGGCACTGACCTTGCCGGTCTCGCGATCGGTGATGACGGAGAGGGCGTCGACGCGGTCGCCATTTATGAGGACATCGAGCCGCACCACGTCGGCGGGCCGGTACTCGGTGAGCGCGTAGTCCATGGAGGCGAAGCCGCGGGTGGCGGACTTGAGGCGATCGAAGAAATCGATGAGCAGGCCGGCCAGCGGCACCTTGTAGGACAGGAGGACGCGGGTGGGCTCCAGGTATTCGATGTCGCCGATCTCGCCGCGGATCTGGCGGACGAGTTCGATGATGCTGCCGATGTACTCGGCCGGAGCGACGACGTTGAGGCTGGCCCAGGGCTCTTTGATGACTTCGACGTTGGAGCGATCGGGCATCTCGGCGGGGCGGCCGACCATGGCGACGACGCCATCGTGGGTGGTGACCTCATACTCGACGCTGGGATTGGTCATGACGAGCTCGAGGCCGTGCTCGCGATCGAGGCGCTCGCGGACGATGGCCATGTGCAAGAGGCCGAGAAATCCGACCCGAAAGCCGAATCCGAGCGCGCCGGATTCTTCCGGCTCGAAGGTCAGGGCGGAATCGTTGAGTCGCAGGGTCTCTAGGCCTTTGCGGAGGGCGGAGAAGTCGGGCGGATGCTCGGGATAGACACCGGCGAAGACCATGGGGGTGGCGGGCTCGTAGCCCGGCAGGGAGCGGGATTCGCGGTCGCCCTGGCGCAGGACGGTGTCGCCGACCGGGCAGTCGTGGATGTCTTTGAGGCCGGTGCCGACGTAGCCGACTTCGCCGGCGCTGAGCACGTCGACCGGCTTAAAGGCCGGGGTGAAGATGCCGACCTCGAAGGCCTCGGCGTCGCGACTGCTGCCGGGGAGGTGAATGGAGTCGCCCTTTCGCAGGGTGCCGTCGACGACCCGCAGGTAGGCCATCACGCCGCGGTGCTTGTCGTAACTGGAATCGAAGACCAGGGCGCGCAACTCAGCGTCGGGATCGCCGGCGGGGGCGGGAAGGCGACTGACGACGGCTTCGGCCACGCCGTCGACACCGACGCCGGTCTTGGCGGAGAGTTCCAGAATTTCGGATTCGTCGACCCCGAGAATCTCGGCGATCTCACCCTTCACCGCCTCGGTGCGGGCGGAGGGCAGATCCACCTTATTGACGACGGGGATGAGCGCCAGATCTAGCTCCAGGGCCTTGTAGATGTGGGCGACGGTCTGGGCCTCGATGCCCTGGGAGGCGTCGACCAGGAGCAGGGCGCCCTCGCAGGCCGCCAGCGCCCGGGAGACCTCGTAGGAGAAATCAACGTGGCCGGGTGTGTCGATGAGATTGAACTGGTAATTCGAGCCGTCGTTAGCCTGGTAATCCATGCGGATGGAGGTGGCCTTGATAGTGATGCCGTGCTCGCGCTCCAGATCGAGGGTGTCGAGCAGCTGCGCCCGCATATCGCGAGTGCTGACGGCGGAGGTCATCTCGATCAGGCGGTCGGCCAGCGTGGACTTACCGTGGTCCACGTGGGCGATGATGCAGAAGTTGCGGATGTGCTGGAGTTGGGAAAAGTTCATTCAGGCAATTTTAGTTCAGGCGAGCGGTCTGCCGGGCCCGTTTGCGCCGGTAATCCGCGCCCGCACCCGTTTGAGCGCCGAGCGGGCTTCGTCGCCGCCAAAGAGAAGCATGCCGGTGGCGTAGAAGGCGGCGCCGGCCGGGACGTAGGCGGCGAGCCAGGCGGCGTTGAGCAGGCTGGAACCACCGCCGGGCCAGGTGGCCCAGCGCAGGAGGACTATGAGCGCTCCCATAGTGATGGCCATCGCTATCGCTCTTATGGCGCCGCCGCTCAGGGAGGACCCGGGGGGAGCGGGGAGGCGGCGGCGCAGGAGCCAGTAGAGCAAGCCGGCCTCGAGCAGGACGCCTACGGAAACGCCGAGGGCCAGGCCGCCGATGCCCAACCACAGGGACAGCAACCAGGAGAGGAGCATGTGCACGAGGAGGGAGCCGATGCCGACGATGACGGGGGTGCGGGTGTCCTGCATGGAGAAGAAGACGCGGGCGAGCACTTCGACGGCGGCGTGCCCAATGAGGCCGACGGAGTAGAAAACCAGCGCGGTGGAGGTGAGGGCGGTGGCTTCGGGGCCGAAGGCCCCGCGCTCGAAGAGGACGGCAATCAGGGGAGCGGCGATGGCGATGAGACCGGCGGCGGCGGGAGCGGTGAGGAAGAGGACGTTGCGCAAGGCCCAGTGGTATTGCTGGCGAAGGCCGTCGCGGTCGCCCCGGGACCACAGGGAGGAGAAGGCCGGCAGGGATGCTTCGGCGAAAGGGATGGCCAGCACGCCCAGAGGGAATAGCAGGAGCAGCCAGGCGTTGCCCAGGGCGGCGACGGAAGAGCCGCCGATATAGGAGGCCAGGAAGTTGACGAAGATGAAGCTGCTCTGGATCACGGCGAACCCGAGGAGGCGCGGGAGCATCAGGCGCATCACCCGGCGGACGGCGCGATCGCCGGGTCCGCTAAGGGGCAGGTAGCGAAATCCCACCCGGGACATGCCGGGGACCTGGATGAGGACATGCACCAGGGCGCCGGCCAGAGTGCCCCAGACGAGACCCATGACGCCGAATTCGTCGGTGAGAAAGAGGGCGCCGAAGATGGTGCCCAGGTTGTAAAGGACGGGGCCGAGGGCCGGGAGGAGGAAGCGGCGCTCGGACTGGAGCACGCCTCTGGCCACGGCGCTGAGACCCAGCAGGAGCGGCGAGAGCATCAGCCAACGGGTGGCCCCGGCGGTGGTTGCCCGGGTGGCTTCGTCAAATCCGGGAACGAGCAGATCGGTGAGGGGACCGGCGAGCAGCATGCCGGCGGCGCCGGCGACGATCATGAAGACGGCCAGGGAATTGAATATGCCGGAGACCACCTGGTTCAGGCGCTCGCGCCGGCCCGCGTCTCGATATTCGGTGTAGACGGGAATCATGGCGGAGATCAGGGCTCCTCCGGCGAAGAGGGTGAAGAGCATGTCGGGCAGGCGAAAGGCGGCGAACCAGGCGTCGGCGTCGGGCCCGATGCCGAAGACGGCGGTGATGGCGGCCTGGCGCACGAAGCCCAGCAGACGGCTGGCCAAGAAGAAGGCCATGAGGAGGGCGGCAGCGGCGGAAACGCCGCGGCGGGCGTCGATCCCCCCCGAGATGGTGGCGGTTTCGTCCGATTCCGAAGTCGTGGCCGTGGGGAGATTCCTTGAGAAATATCTTGTTATGTCAAGTGCAGGCGATAATACCAGTCGATTGTCCCCGATGCAGGCGGCTTTGGTAAGCCGCAACCCGAAATGGGCCGGGGACAGGTCTACACTCGTTTCATGGCACCCGACAGATTCACACCGGAAAATACCGAGTTCGTCATTCTCTCGTTCGAGGGACCGGATCAGCCGTATTCGCAGGCCGGGGGGCTGGGAGTGCGGGTGAGCAATCTGTCGATCGCGCTGGCCCGGCAGTAATTTCAGACGCATCTGTATTTCGTGGGCGACCCGGAGCTGCCGGGAGTGGAAGAGCTGGAGAACGGGAAGCTGCGGCTGAATCGCTGGAATCAATGGCAGAGCGGCCATCACCGGGGCGGGGTCTAGAACAATGAGGAATGGAAGGTCGGCGAGTTTCAGAAGACGATTCCGAATCACGTGACCCAATTCGTGGTGCGGCCGGCAGTGGAGGCGGGCAAGAGCGTGGTGATAATCGCGGAGGAATGGCACACGGCGGAAACGCTGGCGCGGCTGAGCGATTCGCTGCACTTCCTAGGGATGCGGAAGAGCTGCGTGCTGATGTG
Source organism: Chloroflexota bacterium (assembly GCA_963577415.1). Taxonomy (GTDB): domain Bacteria; phylum Chloroflexota; class UBA11872; order UBA11872; family VXNJ01; genus JASLPR01. The sequence goes on along the minus strand of CAUYYU010000110.1, from coordinate 283 downwards.
GAACGCCAACAACGACATGTCGCTGCACCGGGTCAACTGGGGTCGGCTGGGGTATGTGTGCCAGTTGACGGCGGTGAGCCGGTACCTGAAGCACCAGATGCGGGCGCTGAGCGTGGACCCGGTGGTGATCCCGAACGGAATCCCGAAATGGATGCTGGAGAAGGTACCGCCGGAAAATATCAAGTTGCTGCGGGAGGCGGTGGGCGGGGAGCCGTTCTTTTTCAAACTAGGGCGAATGGACCCTGACAAGGGCTGGCTGCAAGCGGCGGACGCGCTGGCAAAG
>CAUYYU010000109.1:0-7097 GCA_963577415.1 Chloroflexota bacterium | reverse complement strand
CGGACTTATGCCACGGATACAGTGGTAGGGAGTCCGCTTACCAGATCTGAGCGCCCGCCGGATCCGGATAGATCGGTGGAGCCGCCCGGTCCCGGCGAGATCCCGGCAGCCTGGCGGAAGACGAAGAATAGTATCCTTGTTCGCCGCGTACCCGGATGCTCTGACACCGAGTTTCCGATGCCGCGACATGGTGCCCGCGGCTATCCAAAAAGTCCCCCTGTGAACGACCGGAATCGCTGGACTTAATGCCTTCGCCCTACCGAGTTTTCAGAACTTGAGAAAAATCTTTGTCCTTGCGGTCGCCACCATACTAGTGACGCTTGTTCTGATTACATTGGGAGGGTATGTCCGACAGAGCGGATCGGGGCTGGCATGTCCGGACTGGCCACTGTGTTACGGGCAAGTGGGTCCGCCTCTGGGTGAAGAAGGCACGCTGATCGAGTTCTCGCACCGCCTGGTGGCGCTGGTGGTGTCGTTACTGGCGCTGGGAGTCGGGATAATCGCCATTCGGCACCGACGGGAATCGGGTTTCATTCTCAAGGCGGCGATTGTCGCCGGGGTGGGGATCGTGGCGCAGGTGGGCCTCGGGGCGGCGGTGGTGCTGGTCGAGCTTCAGCCTTTTCTGATCGTGGCCCACCTGGCGATGGCCTTCGGATTTCTGGCTACGATGATCATCATCAGCCTGGCGGCGCAGAGAGCATCTCAGCCATCCCCGGAGGTCTTGCCGACCGCCAGTGCCGGCGAAAAGGCGCTGCTCATCGGGACGCTGGCCAGCCTGAGCGCTCTGCTGCTGGTGGGGGCTTTTGCTGGTGGCAGCGGCGCCGGGATGGGTTGCCAGGGCTGGCCGCTGTGCAACGATCAATTCATACCAAGCGGCGACCTCGCTGCGAAGTGGCAAGTCTGGATCATCTACGCACATCGGCTGCTGACGATCTCGACCGCCACGCTGGTCTTCGTCCTTGCCTGGCGCTGGCGCCATCATGAAATCCCAGCGCTCCGAAAGAATGCCACCCAGGCAGCCATCTTAATGATCGTGCAAATCGGGCTGGGAGCATTTAATCCGCTCTTCCTCATTCCCGTCGCCGTCGCCGTCGCCCACCTGGCCGTGGCGGCAATCATCTGGACGCACGTAGTCGTCGTGGCCGCGCTCAGCCTCGACCTGCTGCCTTCCACGAGCATGAAAGCGCCGTCCCCACGATGACGACTGCTCGCGACTATCTGGGGCTTACCAAACCCCGGGTCATACCGCTTCTACTGCTGGTTACGCTGGCGACAATGTTGCTCGCCTCGGAAGGGGCGCCGTCCTGGACGGCGATCTCGGTAACGCTTCTCGGCGGGACGCTGGCGATCGGCGGCGCGCAGGCGTTGAACGCGTACATAGACCGTGATCTCGATCGCAAGATGGAGCGCACTCGAGACCGGCCACTGGCGGCCGGCCGAATATCGCCGGCGTCGGCGCTCGTCTTTGGGATTACGTTGGCCACCGTCTCATTTATCGTGATGGGGCTGGTTGTGAACTTGATGTCGGCGCTGCTAACGCTGGGGGCATTGGCCTATTACGTGATCGTCTATTCCCGTTTGTTAAAACTGCGCACGGCGCAAAACATCGTGATCGGCGGAGCGGCCGGGGCGGCGCCGGCGTTGATTGGTTGGGCGGCGGTGACGAATGAGCTGGCCCTCACGCCGGTCCTTCTCTTCGCGGTCGTCTTCTTCTGGACCCCACCGCATTCCTGGGCGCTGGCACTGGTGATTCGGGACGAGTACAAGGATGCCGGAGTACCGATGCTGCCGGTGGTGGCGGGGGAGCGAGCGGCGGCGATCCAGATTCTCATTTACACGTTGATCCTGGTCCCGTTGACACTGCTGATGGTGCCGGTGGCGTCGCTGGGGTGGATTTATGGGGCGTCGGCGATGATCCTCGGCGGGATCCTGGTGGCGCTGGAAATTCGTCTTCTACGACTTCGAACCACCGACGCGGCCCGCGACATATTCTTCTACTCGATGATCTATCTGGCACTGCTGTTCGGGGCGATGGTGCTGGATTACCAGCTGGGACTCGCCTAGTCGGGCTCGCCGCCACCAAAGGTAAAGAGAGCGTGGCGGGCGATCTGGGCGCGGGCGTCGTCAAGCGCGCCTTCCGGCCACTGGTAGATACCCTCGCCGGTCTTGGCGCCGAGCTTTCCGGACGCGACCTTGTCGGCGAAGAACTCGGCGACATCATGATCGGCACCCAGGGTGGGGAAAACGGTCTTGCAGACGAAATCGTAGGTATCCAGGCCGGCGATATCGGCGATCTTGAACGGCCCGAACACGCCGAGCCGGTTGCCCCAGCTCATGGTGGTGGCCTTGTCGACATCCTCGGGCGAGACGATTCCGTTTTGCACGAGCGAGAGCGCCTCGCGAAACATCGCGAATTGCAGTCGATTCACAACAAATCCTTGCACTTCACGGCTCAGGCGGATGGCGGTCTTGCCGATGGATTCGCATATGCGGGCGGCCAGATCGACGGTGGTTTGGTCCGTCTTCTCGCCCGGCACGACCTCCACGAGAGGCAACAGGTAAGGGGGAATGAAGAAGTGTGTGACCACGACCTTTTCCGGGCGGTTCGTGGCTGAACCCAGATCGGTCGGACTGAGCGCCGAGGTGTTACTGGCCAGGATCACGTCCGTCTCGCAGACGCGGTCCAGCTCGGCGAAGGCCGCTTTTTTGATGTCGATGTCTTCGGTCACGGCTTCGAGGATGTACTCGGCAGAGGCGCCGAGTTCTTCCATCGAGTCAACCACCTTGATCCGGTCCATGGTTTCGTCAGCGGCGGCCGCATCGGCCATTCCCATGTCCGACATAGTCTTGTAGGCCCCGCGGAGACGCTCGGGGGCACTGTCACGCTGAGCCGCAATCGAATCGTAAATCCGCACCTGGTAGCCGGCACGGGCAAACTCAAGGGCAAGCCCGTGACCCATGAGGCCAGCCCCAAGGACGCCTATGGTCGAGACTTCTGGAATTTTCAAGTCTGCACTCCTGTTGCTGGTCTAGCAGCGCAATCTTATCGATGGGACCTGGCGGGACCAAACACCCGGGGCCCGGTGCGGACGAGCAGGTTGCTAACATCATCGCGAACTCGAAGACGAAACACGGAGTGCTAATGGTTCTGGGACCGGAAGATGCGGGCGGACTGGGAAGGCGCCTGGTGGAAGTGTGTTTGCTAAAAGGAGACTTCCTTCTGAGCTCGGGGCGGCGTAGCAATTACTACTTTGACAAGTATCTGTTTGAAACCCGACCGGAGCTGCTGAGGGATGTCACGCGGGAGCTGCTGAGGCTGGTGCCGGAGGGCACTGAATTACTGGCCGGTCCGGAACTCGGGGCGATTCCGCTGGTGACCGGCATGGGTTTGCAGGGCGAAATCCCTTTCACCATCGTGCGCAAGGAGCCGAAGGATTACGGAACCGCCCGGCATTTTGAAGGGCGGATCGTGCCGGGACAGCTTGTGGTGCTGGTGGAGGACGTGGTCACGACCGGAACGCAGGCACTGAAGGCGGCCAGGTTGCTGCAGGAATTCGGGGTGAAATTGGATGTCTGCCTCTGCGTTCTGGACAGGGAAGAAGGTGGGACCGAAAGTTTCGCCGAGATGGGATTGGAGCTTCAGCCGCTGTTTACGAGCAGCAGTCTCGGGCTCAGTCGTTGAGCAGGATCAGAGTCGGGGTGGTTCTGGGCGGTCGATCCGGCGAGCACGAGGTGTCGCTGGAGTCGGCGAGATCGGTGATTGGGGCGCTGGATAACTCCAAGTATGACGTGGCCGCGATAGGGATCAATCGTGATGGGGCCTGGCTGCTGCAGGGCGATCCGTTGGCGATTCTGGGGGACGATTCCGGCGATGGCGATAGGGTTTCCGAGATGATCGCGCCTTCGACGGGCAACGCCATGCTGTCGATCAGCGGGCACTCGTCCGAGGGGTCGGTTGGCGCCATCGACATAGTGTTGCCGATTCTGCATGGACCGTACGGCGAGGACGGCACGATTCAGGGGATGCTGGAGATGGCGGACATCCCTTACGTGGGATCCGGTGTGCTGGGCTCGGCGGCGGGCATGGACAAGGGGATCATGAAAGCGGTGTTCAAGGAGGCCGGGTTGCCCACTGCACGGTACCGATTGGTGACGGCGCGGGCGTGGGGGGCCGATCGCGACGGGCTGTCGGCCGAGATCACGGCTGAATTGGACTACCCGGTCTTCGTGAAACCGGCGAACCTCGGGTCGAGCGTGGGCATCACGAAAGTGCATGACCGAGATGGGTTGGGTCCTGCCGTGGACCTGGCCGCAACCTACGACCGGCGAGTCATCGTGGAAGAAGCGATCGAAGACGCTCGCGAGATTGAATGTGCGGTGCTTGGGAACGACGACCCGATCGCGTCGGTCTGCGGTGAGGTATTCGCGGCAGGCGAATTTTACGACTACGCCTCGAAGTACGAAGACGACGCCTCGCGGACCGAGGCTCCGGCCGATCTCCCGGAATCGATTTCGGGCGCGATTCGGGACATGTCGGTTCGGGCGTTCAAGGCGCTGGACTGCGCTGGACTGGCCCGGGTGGATTTTCTGGTACGACGATCCGACGAGGCAATTTGCATGATCGAAGCGAACACCATGCCGGGCTTCACCGAGATCAGCATGTACCCAAAGCTCTGGGAGGCATCGGGCCTTCCCTATTCGGATCTGCTGGACCGACTGATCGAACTGGGGTTTGAGCGGCACCGCCAGCGCGCGGAGCTTCGCAAGGGCCGGTAGCCCCCGCTTACTCCTCGCCGTAAACGCGGGTGTCGGGCCAGAAACCGGCCCAGGCGAACCAGAAGTCATTTCCATGTACCACGGGCTCCAGCCGGGTTCCGGCCAGCGGCCCGCCGATGGCGAGGCCGAGGGTGTTCCACACGCTGTCGGTTTTCTCGTCCCGGATCTCCCCGGTAGCAGAGACAAATGTCAGCGATTCGCCATCGACGAGAGGCGAAAAGACCCCGGCGGAGCCGACATCGTCTGAATCCGAGATTCTCGAAGCGTCGAGCGCGGACACGGTGCCGGGGCTCCAGAAGACGACGAGCGGCTGGCCGCCCACGGAATCGTGTATCACGGGCATGACCTGTAGCTGAAGGAAGGAGTAGGCCATCTGGTCGCCGTTCAGGTTCAGGGTTACGACGCGCTCCAGTGGCCGCAGGCGGGGATCGAAGGGGCCATCGAACAGGAAAGGCCAGCCAGAACTGTCATACCCGCCGTAGGGATTCGTGCCGTAATCGCGGCGCTTCCCAGTGTCACGACTCAAGGCCAGGCCTTCCGGAAACGACTCTTTGAATGCCGACCAAGAGACGATCGAAAGCGGTAGAAATTCGAGTTGGGTTCCGGTCATACCCCCGACGATGGCCTCGCCGGTGGATTGCTGCCAGAAGGACTCGGTGAGGTCGTCCCACATGACCATGTTGCTGATGCGCAAGTTGGCGCTCACGCCGAATCGCAACGTCTGGCCATCGACAACGCGCAAAAACCCAATGGCGGTGTTGCAGAGGGGGCAGTAGGTGACCAGCACCGGGTCGCCGCCGACCACATCGTTGACGATCTCGTGCCAGGTAAGGATTTGCAGTGGATAGGCGCGACTCAGCCCGGCGTGCGCGAACACGGCGACGGGCTCGCGGTCATCCAGGAACTCGTCACCCTCGGCAAGGGAGACGTGCTTGGGCACGTCGATGGGCGGAATGACATCACGCGCGGCAGCGGCCTGCTTGATTTCGCGCAAATCGATGCTCTTGACTTCAAAATTGGTCTTCCAACCCTGTCGCTGCCACCGCTGGACCTTGGACTCCTCGGCTTCGGTAAGTGGCACCAGCTGCACCTCCGGGCTACTTGCACTTCCAGCGGTGGGCGCTACGGCGGACGCTGTTGGAGCGGAGGTAGAAGCGAGCCGCACCGCGGGGGCGCTGGGAGTGATCGCAGCAGGTGCGTCGGTGGGCGCGACCGGCGCGCTCGCGGGACTGACAGCTACGGTCTCACCCTGAAAACAGGCGGCGAGGGGAAGAAGCAGCAGACCAGCCGAGGCGCCAATCAGTAACCGGCGACGGCTCAGGGGTGCGCTCGACGTTGGCATGAATTACCTCTGGGGGGACAGTCAGTGCGACCGGGCGCAAATATCTCGTCGGTCCAAATCTAGGGCCTATTGCACCGGCCGATGGTGAGGTTTACAACAATGCCGCCGCTATATCCCGCGAGCCTGGGCGGAATGGAAGGGATCGACGCCGCCGCGATAGCCACCGTCATCGTTTCGCAGAATGCCGGTGGGGCTGGCGAAGAACCCGGAGCCAGCCCTGAAAGACTGGCGCAGCGGGTTGATGTCGTGACCGCGCTCTCGGAGAGCCGCGAGGACGGAGGGCGGATAGCGGTCGTCGATGTCGGTGACGTCGGTGCTGCAATCGACCCGGGGGGCGGCGATCGCGGCCTGGACGCCCATGCCGTGATCGATCACGTTGCTGATGATCTGGCAGACGGCGTTTGTGATTCGCCTGCCGCCACTGGCCCCGACGGCCATGATCGGTCTATTGCCGCTCAGGACCAGGGCCGGGGTCATGTTGTTGAGCGGCTTTGCCAGCGGTGAGACCGAATTGGGGAAGCCGGGCTCCGGATTGAACCACATCATGCCGTTGTTCAATACGATGCCGGTGCCCCGGGGCACGACCCCGGAACCGAAGCCCGACATGACGGTGTTGGTGAGGGACACCATGTTGCCGTCTGCATCGGCGGCGCAGAGATGGGTGGTGCTGCCCTTAGGCCCCTCCCCGAGCGACAACGGGGGATCGCCGCGGCCGGCCTGATGCCGCCAGGGGTCGCCGGGGTTGAATTCGGGAGCATGAGCGTCGGTGCCGATGAGCGCAGACCGGTCCAGACCATAGGCCCGGGATACCATGCCCTCCCAGGGTACGTCGGCTCTGGCTGGGTCTGCCATGTAGGCCATGCGATCGGCGCGAGCTAGACGGGCCGCACAAATGAATGCGTGCAGTCGTTCTGGGGATTCGTGCCCCAGGGAGGCTACGTCGAAGTGCTCATAAATGTTCAGGGTAGCGGCGGTAGTC
>CAUYYU010000108.1:0-7137 GCA_963577415.1 Chloroflexota bacterium | reverse complement strand
TAATCAGCCGGGCCAGTTAACGTCTAAGAGAATAGCTTGCGTCCCCGAACAGGGGTCGCGATCATGGGCGCGCGGCACCTAATGAATTACTCACTTGGAGGTATTCGATGCTCAGCGCAGCCGGTTGCAGGGCCCGAGTAGGGCGGCTCCTAGACAGGTTGGACGAAAGGATTGAGGCGGTACTAGTCTGCCGCCCGGAGCACGTCCTGTACTTTTCCGGGTACATGGCAAGCCCTAACACCCTGAAGATGCGGGCGGCCTACTTCCTGCTGATTGAGCGCTCGGGCGAGACCACGCTGATTAACGATGGGTGGGGACGCCTGCGTGAGTCGCACCACGCGGACGCTGTGGTAGAGGGGTCGTGGAAGGTGGATTCTTCCGCATTCAGCGGGTATCAGGCGGCAGCCGAGGCGGCGGCCGGAGCGATTTCCGCCCGGGGACTCGGCGCCATCGGGACGGAGACATCGGCGATTCCGGCGGTTGTCGCCGGCGCGGCCGGTGAAGTGATCGATGTCGAGCCGCTGATCAGTTCACTCCGCGCGGTTAAGGATGCGGACGAACTGGAGCTAATCCGGGCGGCGATTCGGGTGGGCGAGGCGATGCACGCCTCGGCGCGGGACAACCTGCGGCCGGGCATGAGCGAGCTGGAACTTTATTCCAGGATCGTGTGTGACGGGACCCTGACCGCGGGAGAACCTTTGGTGATGATGTGCGATTTCAAGTCCGGACCCGAACTCGGCTCCGGCGGGGCGCCGAGCGAACGGGTGATGGAGCGGGGCGACAATGTGCTCCTGGATTTATTTCCATACGTTGACGGGTATCGCTGCGATATCACGAATACGCTGAACGTGGGAGGTTCCCCATCGGCGGACCAGGAGAGAGCGATGGTCGCAGCCCAGGTGGCGCTGGCGGCGTCGGAGGCGATATGCAGGCCTGGCGTCCAGGCGAAAGACTTCTTCGTGGCTCAGGACAAAGCCCTCAGAGCCGCAGACCCGAACTGGTCCCTGCGAGGCCATGCCGGCCATTGCCTGGGCCTGGAGCATCCAGAGCCGCCCGACTTTATCCCGGACAACGAGGAGCCCGTGGTGGAGGGAATGGTCATAACGTTCGAGCCCGGCGTTTACGATCCGTCATTCCACGGGGTGCGGATCGAGCACAACTACCTGGTAACCGCCGATGGCCTTGAGCGGCTGTCGAACCACCACATCGGGCTGGTCTGAACGGTCGCGCCCTAGCCCAGTTGCTCCCAGGCGTCGCCATGCTCCGCGAATTGCCGACGCAGATCGGCTACGACTTCCGCGGGTAGCGGACCTTTTTCGACGATCTCGATATTACTCAGCGCGTGCTCCAGGCGGGTTGTGCCAACGATCGCGGTGTCGATCGCGCCCATCGACAGGGTGAAGCGCAGGGAAAGCTCAAGCCGGTCGTCGGGGGCGCCCGCGGGCATCGCCAGCGAGCGGGCGCGTGACCAGTACTCGTCCGCATACCCGTAGGGCGACTCTTCCTTGGCGAAGGCGGCGTTGGCGATCGGTCGTTTAGCCACGATTCCCATCCCGGCGGCCGAAGCTGCCGGGATGACATCGTCCATACCGCTCTGGTCGACGACGTTGAACGAGGTCTGTAAGACCGAAAACACACCCATCTCGATGGCCACCAACGCGTCCTGGCCGTCGCCGCTGTAGCCGATGTGGCGCGTCTTGCCGGCGGCGCGGGCATCCGCAAGCGCCTCCACCGCCTCCCCGGATCGCAGGACGGAGGCGTCGCAACTGTGCAAGAGCACTATGTCCAGATAATCGGTCTGCAGGTCTTTCAGCGATCCATCGATCGCGGCGGTGATCAATTCCTTGGACCAGGTGGGGCCGGAACCGCCGCCGCCGTCGGTCGGCGTTTTCGTTTCGAGGATGAATTCGCTCCGCCGGCCGGCGATCGCGTTGCCGATCATCCGCTCGCTTTCGAGGTAGCCGGACGCCGTATCGATGAAAGTGATGCCCTGGTCGAGCATGCCGTTCAGAAGCTCGGTCGTTTGCTCTTGAGTGGCGTGATCCAGTCCGATTCGGGCGCCGCCGAATCCCAGGCGGGTTACTTCGATTCCGGTCTGGCCGAGCTTACGTGTCTCCATGGGGACCTCCTGGGAATTAGATCTTCTGCGCGAAGTCGGGCGGCTCGTAGCCGGGTATGTCCTCAAGGGGAAGAGTGTTTCCCTGGAGAGGCCAATCGACGCCGGACGGGGCGGCCCAACGGACGGCGTTCCCGATAACCAGCTGGACCTCATCCTGATAGTAGATGGGGAAGGATTCGTGACCGGGGCTGAAATAGAAAACCCGTCCCAGCGACCGTCGGTAACAGCAGCCGCCGCGGAACACGTCGCCTCCCTGGAACCAGCTCATGAAAATCAGCGCGTCGGGAGCGGGAATGTCGAAGCGTTCGCCATACATCTCGCTGGCCGGTATCTCGAAGTACGGGCCGAGTCCGTGGGCGATGGGGTGAGCGGGTTCCAGTACCCAGACCCGCTCGCGCTCGTCGGCCTCGCGCCAGCGCAGCATGCAATCGGTCCCCATGAGCTTCCTAAATATTTTGGACAGATGGGCGGAGTGCAGGCAGATCAGGCCCATGCCGTTGATAACGCGATGATGGACGCGCTCTACGACTTCGTCGGAGACGTCTTCATGGTTCAGGTGGCCCCACCAGGTGAGCACGTCGGTATTGTCCAGCACCTCCTGGGTGAGACCGTGCTCAGGTTCGTCCAGGGTGGCCGTGCGCGCTTCGACGCCATCCATTTGGTTGAGAAAGCCGGCGATAACGGAGTGGATGCCGTCGGGATAAACGGCACGGACAGCGGGGTCGTTCCGTTCGTGTCGAAACTCGTTCCAGACGGTTACTCGGATGGGGCCGCTCATCAGGCAGATTCCTTTGGGGGAGTCAGGGTTAGACCCCGGCGCGCGGTGGCATGCGGCAGTATCACGCAATCAGAAGCCGGGCGCCAGGGCAACGGAAATCCGGAGCCAGAAGGCCGCTGCCGTTATTCCTCCAGGTAGCGTTGCAGTCTGGCGTCGGCCCGCAGAAGTTCGAGCAGTTCCTGTTTGGCGGAGGCTCGACGGCGGTCGGTGAGCTCGGAGCGTGAGCCGACGTCGGATTCGCGATCGCAATCGGCGATTTCGGCTAGAAGACGCTTCACGGCGGCCTCGTCATCGGGACGGGAGGTAGGGCGAAGGGTCGGCGCCCGCCAGGCGCTGAAGGCCAGGACCAGCCCGAATACGGCGACGCCCACGCCGCCCCAGACTCCGGCGGGGACGCGCCCAACGGCCGCAAGGGGGCCGAAGCTGCGCGGTTCGCGCAACCACACGAAGTTGGACGCCCCGGGAGTGGGAGCGTCCACGAACCAGCTTTCCAGGCCCATCCCGTCGAAATCCAGCTCTTCGCCGGGACGGACGGAATCGCCCTCCACCACCAGGTCGCCGGCGGGGGTCAGAATTTGCAATGCGCCGATGGCCGGACGGGCGCCGACGGCCAGTTCCATGCCTCCAGGGTCCCAGGGGAAGACGTAGGAGAAGGTGAATTGATTAGCTCCCGGGGTCACGGTCATCGTCACGTAGAACCCGGAAGGATTTCCTTCAAGCTCGGAGACTGCAAATCCTTGCAGCGCTCGAAAATCGGTCACCTCGGGCCGGGTGACGAACTCGATGGCCGGCCCGGCATCGCCGCCGACAATCAGAGCGTGGTTTCCGGGCAGATCGAGAGTGACGACGTGCAGCGCGCCGAGGGAGCGGTCGCCGCCGGAGGTGAGCACGAGGGAATGCTGGGTGGTTCGCAGGCCGGGGTCGGCGGTGACGGTTTCGTAAACAGGAACTACGACCTGCACCGAATCCTCGTTCGCGAAGGCGATCGTGTCACCGGCGAACAGGCCTCCCTGAAATTCGGCCAGGACGCGGTAGGCGGAGGTGGGGCCGGTATCCAACCCGGAAAAAACGAAGCTACCGTCGGCGGAGCTGACAACGGTCTCGTAGCGGTCGAACTCCTGCCCGCGAAACACTCGCAGGGTCACGGTGGAGCCGGCCGGGATCGTGCCGCCGGGGGTGCGATTCTCCAGCGTGCCGGCGATGACGCCGTGATCCTCGGCGAGCACCACGGACGGGGCCAAGAACAGGATCGCCAGGGCAATCAGGGCTACTCGGAGGCCGGCCAAGTAACTCCACCATCGAGACTGCGGTAGGTGCGGCCTCTTGAGTCGATGACGGTGACAGCGGCGGGGCCGCCGGCGGAGACGTCGAGCACGGCGATGTCGCCGGGAAGGCCGAGTCCACGCCAGGAACCGCCGGCGTCGACGCTCTTGTAAAGACCGACGTCGGTGGCGACGTAGATAGCGCCCCGGAAACGGCGGCCGGAGGGGTCTTCGTAGGTGTCTCCGCTGTCGGGGTCGTAGCCGATGTCGTTGATGCGTACGGTCGGCAGGGCGCCGTTGACGAATCCGTTCGCGCTGGCCCAGCCGGTGGTCCCGTCGCCGGCAAGAATGCCCTGATCCAGGGTGGATAGGAAGAACAGTTGCCGGTCGGCCATGATGGTCAGGGCGGAGGTGGACACCGGCGCGGAGGCGGGGAGACGCTCCCAGGAAAAGCCGCCGTCCTGGCTGAAGAACATCCCGCCGGTGGAATCGACGGCGGCGACGCGGTTCGGATTGGCGGCGTCGGAGGCGAGGGCTCGCAGAGGTACGACCATGCCGGCCTGGGCGATGTCGATGGCGACGATCCCGCCGTCGCTACCGGACCAGACCATGCCGTTACCGGCGACGAGAAAACCGTCGGCGACGGGCGTTACCGTGTTGGTTTCCATCCGCATCGCGCTTTCCTGCCAGGTGCGGCCCCCGTCGGCGCTGCGCATGAGCCCGCCGGCGTGGAGGAGGATGAGCTCGTTCGATGAACCGCTGGCGGAGGCGAGGGAGCGATAGTCGGCCAGCGCAAGTTCGGAGATCGCTTCCTGGCGACCGGCCGAGTTGGCGAGCAACACCAGCCCGGTGAGCAGCCCGGCGAAGGCGACGACGACGGCGGCGCCGCCGGCGAACCAGAGACGGGTGCGGCGGTCGGAGCCCATCTGTGAGGGTTCGAGCCACGGGTCTGCACCGGAGTCGGTCGCCGGCTCCAGGACGCCGGACAGCCCGGCTACGCGGGTTTCAATAAGGCCGTCAAGGGTGCGCTCGGAAGCTTCGGCGATGGCGAGGGCGGCGGCGGCGGCGTAGCGGATACGTTGACGCTGGCTGGCGAAATCGCCTGGGGCGATGACCCCTTCCAGGAGGTCCTGCTCGAGGACGTCTACCTGGAGGGCGGCGTCGGCGACGGCGGCTGGTTCGGCGCCGGATGCCGATTGGCGGCGTCTGTCGCCGGGCCGGCGCCACAGCGGTTCGGTGGCCCAGGAGATGGTGAAGGCGAGGCCGGCGAAAAGCCCGACGGCCAGCAGGATGGTCATTCGTCTTCGCGCCGGCGGGCGAGGCCGGCGTCGACGCGGGCGACGAAGTCATCGAGGCCGGCCGCGGCGGTTTGGGTGCGCCCGCGCCGCCACAGCACGGTGGCGACCATGCCCAGGGCGACGCCGATTATCACGAGCGGGCCCAGCCAAACGCCGAGTTGAAAGCCGGACTTGGGCGGGTCCAACCTGATGCCCTCGCCGTAACGGCCGACGAGGAATTGAACGATGGCCTCACGATCTTCGCCGGCTTCGAGTTTCTCCACGATCAAGGCGCGAATCTGGCGGGCCAGGGGAGCGTTGGAGTCCTTGACGCTCTGGCCGGAACAGACTGGGCAGGCCAGGTCCGCGGCGATCTCCCACATTTCCTGTTCGTATTCTTCGGCGGAGGCGACCGCGGTGAAGGCGCCGCCGACGCCTAGGGCGAGGACGACTATCAGAATCCACTTCATGGGGAGGTTTGCAGCGGCGCGAGGGCTTCGACGCGGCGTCGGTCTACGGGCCGGCGAAGGGGAGTCCCGGGCCAGGCTACGACCAACACGCCAGCGAAATAAACGAGGCCGCCGATCCAGAGATAACCGACGAGCGGATTAATGATGACGCGGACGGTGACGGAGTCGCCCGACTCGTCCCAGGCGGTAAGAAGGACGTACAGGTCAGTCATAGCGGGCCAGGAGGTATCGATGCCAACGCGGGAGATCGGCTGGCTCTCCCATCCCCGATGAATCTGGCGGCCGGGGACGACGCCGGCGATGATGCCGTCGGGTCTCGTGATCAAGATGTCGGCGTCTACGCGAGTGAGGTCGGGGGCGGTGGAAAAGCGAAGCTCCTTGAACGTGAGTGTGTAGCCGGCGACGACGGCGGGCTGGTCCCTGGTGAGAGCCACCGGCTCTTCCAGCTTGAAAAAGCCGGTACCGATGATGGCGAGGGCGATGAGAGCCATGCCGAGGTGCACGACGTAGCCACCGTAGCGACGGCGATTGGTGGTCATGACGATTCGGGCGGCGGCGGCAAGACTGACGCCGACGTGCCTGGAATAGGTCTGGGCGCCACGGACGAACTCGATGGAAACGGCGCCGATTACGAAGGCCACGACGCCGAAGGCGATGAGGGGCAGGCCCTGCCGCAGGCCAAAACCGGCCAGGAGGCCGCTGACGGCCACGGCGGTGGCGACGGGAACCGCGAACCGGCGGACGGCACGGCGAAAGCTGGTGCGGCGCCAGGAGAGCATGGGGCCGATGCCGATAAGCGCCAGCAGCGCGAGCATGAGGGGGCCGTTGACCTGGTTGTAGAACGGCGCGCCGACGGCGACTTTGGCGCCCCGGGCGATCTCGGAGACAAGCGGGAAGATCGTTCCCCAGAACGTGGCGGCGGCGATGGAAACGAGAAGGAGATTGTTGATGAGAAATCCGGCTTCGCGGGAAGTGGCCGACTCTAAATGGCTTTCGCCGCGCAGGATGGGACGCCGGTAGAGAACGAGGGCGACGGCGGCGATGGTGACGGCGCCGAGGAAGCCGAAAAACAGGGGGCCGATGAGGGAGGTGGCGAAGGAGTGTACGGACGTGAGGACGCCGCTGCGCACGACGAAGGTGCCGAAGATGGCGAGGACGTAGGCGGATAGGGCGAGAATGATGTTCCAGGTTTTCAGCATGCCGCGACGTTCCTGCACCATGGCTGAGTGGA
>CAUYYU010000107.1:0-7169 GCA_963577415.1 Chloroflexota bacterium | reverse complement strand
AAACTGGACCTCTTCCTCGGTGTCGCCCCAGAACGCTTCCGCCACCTTGTCCGCCAGGATCACGACCGATAGCGGGTAATAGCCGGAACTCATACCTTTTCCGGCCGCCAAAATGTCCGGCCAGGCGCCCACTGCCTCCGCCCCCCACATCGCACCGAGCCGGCCAAATCCCGTGATGATTTCGTCAAAGATCAGCAGGATGTTGTACCGATCGCAGATATCGCGCAGGATGGGAAAGTACTCGTCGGGCGCGACCACGAACCCGTCCCCCGACACGATCACCGGTTCCGCGATGATCGCCGCCACCGTTTCCGGCCCCTCGCCCTTTACGAACTCCTCCACCGCCGTTGCGCAGGCGATCCCGCAGCTCGGGCGCTCCAGGCCGTAGGGACAGCGAAAACAGAACGGAGGCGGTACATGCACGTAACCGGTGGCGTAGGGCTCATAGAACTGTTTTCGACTCGCTCCCCCGCTCGCCGCCAGCGCCCCCATCGTGCCACCGTGATACGACCAGTACCTTGAGATTACCTTGTACTTATGTGGATGGCCGCTCTGGCGATGGTACTGGCGCGCCATCTTCATCGACGCTTCCGTGGCTTCCGAACCGCCGCTCAGCATCTTCATCGTGTTGAACTGCGGCGGGGTGATTTCGATTATCCGCCGGGTCAGTTCGAGCGCCATCTCGTTGGTGGCGTACATCGGCATGGACAATTGCAGGCGCTTTAGCTGTTCCGAAACCGCGTCGATGATCCGCTCGTTGCCATATCCCAGGTTGCAGACCATCACCCCCGACAGCCCGTCCATGTAGCGATTGCCGTCCACATCGGTGACGTAGATGCCCTCGCCGTCGGCCAGGATCAGCGGCTTTTCGGCAAACGACTTCATCTGCACGAAGTCGATAAAAATACTCTTGGTCTGCTCCGCAAGCTCTTCGCTCGGCACCCTGCTACTCCCTCAATAAATTACGTGTCATCGGCGGCTTATCTCCACAGATCCGACGAGCGCGCAATCCTACCATTCCGTTGGCAAATCCCGCTGCTGTTAGTCCAGTATGTCAGCCTACAATTTAAGGGAGACGTGACAATGAGCGACCTTCGCGCCGGCGCTGGCCGATCCGACATAACTCCGCCCGTCGGCATCGCCCACGCGGGTTGGGGAGCCCAGACCCATCAGCGCGCCGAGGCCGTCGATATGCCCCTGCTCTGCACCGCCCTGGTGATCGCCCGGGGCGACCTCCAGATCGCCATCGTCGATCTAGATCTCATCTGGTTGATGCCTGGGCTGGATAGCGCCGTCCGCGCCGCCGTGTCCGACGCCACCGGCATCCAGCCCACGAATATCCGTCTCTCCTACGGCCACACCCATTCCGGCCCCATAGTCGACTTCACCTGGATGACCGAGGGCGACGAACTTATCGAGCCTTACACCTCCGCGCTCCCGGCCGTTGTGGCGGGAGCCGCTAGCCGGGCGCAAAAGGCGCTGCAGCCCGTCCGTGTGGGAGCCGGTCGGGGCCAGTGCGGTATCAACGTCAATCGCCGCGCCGCCCTCCCGGACGGCGAGCGCTTCTGCGGGCGAAATTGGGACGGCTACGTCGATCGCGAAGTCCTGGTCGTCGGGCTCGACGACCTCGAAGGCCGCCCAGTCGCCACCATCGTCAACTACGCCTGCCACGGCACCACCATCGGACCGCCCAGCCGTTCCCTCACCCCCGATTTTCCCGGCCCCATGCGCAAGACCGTGGAGGACAACATCAGCGGTCTCTGCCTCTTCCTCCAGGGGGCCGCCGGCGACATCGGTCCCGTCAACGGCTTTGTCGACGACGTGGACGTCTACCGCCTTGCCGGCCGCAAGCTGGGCATCGAGGCTTCCCGCGTTCGCATGGATATTGATCCCGTCCCCCGCGAGGAGGAGCTGGTCCGCGTTCTCAAATCGGGAGCCGAGCTTGGGATCTACGAAGACAAACCCACCGGCGAGCCCGACGACACCCTGGCCATATTCAACTTCGTGGTCGATTTTCCGGTCAGGGATTACCCGCCTGTGGGTGACGCGCAGGCCGATTTCGACCGCCTTAAAGCCAACCTCGTAAAAGCTCGCGCAACCGGCGACGAAGACCGGGTAGCCGCTGCCGCCTGGCCCGCCCGCCGGGCCGAGCTGGCTCTCCACCACGCCAAACTCTTCGGCGGAGGCAAAGTCGAAATCTGGATTCAGGCTATTCGCCTCGGACCCATCGCCCTGGTCGCCACCCCGCTGGAGCCATTTGCCGAGATCGGAAGAGCCATCCGCCAGGGCTCGCCGGCTCTTTACACCGCCTTCTCGGGCTACTCAAACGGCTATTACGGCTATATGCCCACCGCCGACGCCTTCCCCCTGGGCGGCTACGAAGTCACCACCTCGCCCTACCGACCCGACGCTTCCGATCGGCTCGTCGCCGCCTGCGCGGACACCCTGGGCAAACTATGGTCTCAAGATCCTGCATAACCTCGTTCCGGTAATCATGCCGGGTCCTCTACTCTGATATCGTGTTTCGCGAGGCATGTTCCGGTCAGAGCCAGTCCTTGATGATAGGACTGAGGAGGCACGCTTACAGATGGCAGAACTAGGCGTCGGCGTAGTCGGCCTCGGGATGGGCCGCAGCCTGCTGGCCGTCAACGGGATGCCCGACTTTCCCGCCACCGTGCGCGGCGTCTGCGACCTCGTCGACGACGCCACCGCGGCCGCCAAAAAAGAGTTCGGAGTCGAGTTCACCACTAACCGCATCGACGCCCTGCTCGACCGCCCCGACATCGATATCGTCGGCATCTACACACCCGATCACCTGCACAAAGACCAGGTTATTCAGGCGCTCGAAGCCGGCAAGCACGTGCTCGTCACCAAGCCCATGAGCATTAACAGCCAGGAGTCCGAGGAAATCATCAGCGCCGTCAAGCGCACCGGAAAAAGGGTTATGCCCGCCCAGACTCAGCGCTACGTGCAGTCACACATGGCCGTCAGGCGCTTCATCGATCAAGGCGAATTTGGGGACATCTATTTCGTCGCCGCCGACTACTACCAGGACCTCCGTCCTGTATACGATCACACCCCATGGCGCTACCAGCATCCGCAGGACTTCATCTACGGCGGCCTCTCCCACAACATCGATACCATGCGATTCTTGAAGGGCGAGATCGTCGAGGTCGGGGGTTACGGGATGAACAGCGGACTCGACCCCCGCTATCCGGAAGGCATTTTTGAGACCTTCGTGTTGAACACCAGATTTGAAGACGGCACGATCGGCAGAATCGCCATGGCCCCCGCCGTTCGGCCCCCTCTCCCCAACATCTACGTACAGGTTTTCGGCACCAGTGGCACTTTCGTGCCGAACCAGATCGTCCTCGACAGCTTCGAAGGCAAGCCGGTCATCGACTTCGATTTCACGTCGGAGAACTGGTCCTTCGCCGAGATACGCGTACTGCGGAATTTCGTGGACTCCATCCTGGCCGACAAACCGCAGGCCCTCAACGAGATCGACGGCGCCCGCATCACCGCCGTAGGAGACGCGATCACCGCGTCCGTCACGTCCGACGGCTCACCGCGGAAGGTACGCCTCGATTTCTAAACGGGATCGTCCACCGAATCCAGCTTGAGACCGGCCACGAATGGCCACGGGGAGGCAATCGCCATGGCGAAGTCGATCGGTGTAGGTGTAATCGGTATAGGCATGGGCGGCACCATGCTGCCCTTGAACCTGGATGAGAACAGTCCCTTTGAGGTGCGCTCCCTCTGCTCCGGCACCGCTTCAAAAGTTGAGGCCGTCGCCAGAGAATGGGACATCCCCCACTGGACCACCAACTATCGCGAGACCATCAGCCGGCCCGACATCGACGTGATCGGCATCTATTCGCCCGATCACCTGCATATCGAGCACGTCACCGCCGCCCTCGACGCCGGCAAGCACATCGTCTGCACCAAGCCCATGGTCACCTCGGTCGAGGACGCCGATCGCCTCGTCAAGCTGGTCGACGAAAAGGGCGTCAAGTTTCTGGTCGGCCAGACCATGCGCTTCGAGCCCGAGTTCACCGCCGCCAAATCGCAGCTCGACCGGGGCCTCCTGGGCGACCTCATCCTTGTCGAGGGCCACTACGTCCACGACATGCGTCACGTCTTCCCCTCCACTCCCTGGCGCCGGGACGTGCCCCAGGACCTCATGTATGGAGGCATCTCCCATCCCCTGGACATCATGCGCTGGCTCGTCGGCGACATCGAGGAGGTGCACGCCTACGGAAACCGCGCTGGCCTGACGCCGGAGGTGAAAATCAAGGCCAACTTCATCCTGAACGTGAAGTTCGTTAACGGAGTCATGGGGCGCGTGCTCGGCATGTACGACGTCGTCCACCCCCCCATGCCCATGATGGGCATCGGCCTCTGGGGCTCCAAAGGCACCCTGATGGCCGATTACACCGACCTCAAAGGCGGGCACATCAACGTCGTCTACGACGACATCGAGGGCCAGCCCGTCGGTACCTTCGACTTCCCGCCCGAGACCCTGGGAGCTTACGGCCACGGCGACACCGTGCTTCGCTACATGGCCCAATTCGCCGATTGCCTCGAGCACGACCGTGAGCCCAGCCCCAACGTCCGCGACGGCGCCAAATCGGTCTCCACGTGCGCCGCTGCCGCGCAGTCCATAGAGACCGGCGAAGTTGTGAAGGTCCGTAACGAATTCTAAGAACCGGCAACTACCCCCATTGAATCGAGTAAATGATGGCTGAATACAGAGTCGGTGTGGTCGGAGTTGGCTCGCGGACCGTCCATGGTCCTCTCTGGGCCAGGACTCTCACCGCCATTCCCAACGTCAAGCTCGTCCGCCTGGTTGACGAGGAGCCCGACGCTTTGGCTCGCACCGCCGCCGAGGTCGGCGTTGACGATACATCCTCCGATCCCCGCACCGTCCTTGAGGCCGACGATCTCGATATCGTCATCGTAAACACCATCGATCAGGTCCACGCCGAGCAGGTTGACGCCGCCCTCGATGCTGGCAAGCACGTCCTCACCGACAAGCCCCTGGGCGTCGACACCGGGCAGGCTGCCGGCGTCGCCTCGAAGGCCAAAAAAGCTGGCCTGAAAGTCGCCGTCGGCCACGTCTTTCGCTTCGTCCCCCAGTACGAATTCGTTAAGAAACGGGTCGAGCTTGGCGAGCTCGGCCGAATATTCCACGTCGAAGCCGGCTACGTCCACGACATGCGACCCGTCTGGAAAGCGACCCCCTGGCGCACCGATCCTGACGATCCCCAGAATCCCTGGTTCGGCGGCGCGTTGCATCCAATCGACCTTGCCCATTGGCTTGGTGGGGAGGTGACCGAGGTTTGCGCCGTGGAAAATAAGGCGTCCAGCAAAGCCGAGTTCCCGCTCAACGACAACGCCATCATGCTGCTCAAGTTCGCCAGCGGAGCCATTGGGCGCGTCTGGAACACCTTCGGCATCCAGCAAAATCCCGGATTCCAAACGTTCTGCAGCGCCTTCGGCGATCGCGGAAGCTGCCTCGCGGACTCCCGCGGCGGTGAGGCGGAGCTGCACATCGATTGGGGTGTCGACGGCGTCGGCGGGCCGCTACGAATACCATTTTCCGGCGGCAAGAATCCCAACCTAGCCTGCGTGCTCGATCTCCTGGACGCCATCGAAACCGACCGCCCCCCGCGCAGCGACGCCGCTCAGGCCGTCCGCAATATGGCCGTGCTCGACGCGGCCACCAGGTCAGTCAAATCGGGGAAATTCGAGCCCGTCCAGATTCCGGCGATCTAGCCCGCCGTCCCACCAGACCCGCAACCGGGCCGCACCTACACCACCGCTTATCCTGCCACCCCAAACAGCCGCAACCCCGGCCTCGGCGCCCGCACGACCGTGACCACCCTGGTCTCCGTCTCAGTTATGTACAGCGAACGCCCATCCGGACTGCCAAACGCCACGTTCGTTGGCCGCAGTCCACCGGCCGGGATGTGCTCCACCACCTTCCCCTCCGGAGACACCACCGCCACCACCCCGCCCCCGAATATCGCCACGTACAGATAGCCCGCCTCGTCGAACGCTATCCCATCTGGTCCAATCTCATCTTCGTGATCGGTTCCAACGTAGGTAAACTCCTCCCTGCCCGTCACCTTTCCGCCTTCGTCCAGGCTGAACCGGTGCAGCTTTCCCGACATTGTCTCCGCCACCATCAGATCTCGGCCGTCCGGAGTCACCGCTAGTCCGTTCGGATAGGCCATCTGATTCGCTATCAGGTGGAGTTCACCACTCGCATCGATTCCGAAAACCCGACCATACGGATCGTCTAGGCTGGATTCTCCCGGGTCGGTGAAATACACCCGTCCCTCCAGATCGAACGTTATGTCGTTGGGAGCCGAAAACGGCTCGCCCTCGAACTCATCCGCCAACACACTCAACTCACCGGCGGGCGTCACCCGCACCACCCGCTTCCCGCTCGGCTCCGCCGCGTAGACGTCGCCGTTGCGGTGAAACGCCGACCCATTGGGTCCGCCCCCGCTCCTCACGAAAATCGACATCTCACCGTCTGGCGATACGCGATGAATCGCTTCTTTCTGGCTGTCAGTTACATAAAGGTTCCCCGCCCGGTCGAACGACGGTCCTTCGGGAAATCCAAATCCGGTGGCGAAGACCTTCGCGTCACCGTATTCCATGATCTACTCCCCTTTGGGCTTGGGATGTGAGGATGGCGTCGACAGGATATGTCGGCCGGCCGGCCGCCTCCCGCGAAGTCCAGACAGCTATCACCAGATCGAATCCATCTCCCACACGTCCAGATCCTTGAGTCGCGCGCCATTTCCGGTGGCGAACACGCTCACCCCCAGGCTGTCGGCACGCATCGGGTAGACGCGACTGGTCGCCGCCGACCCGTTCGCGAACACCTCGATCACCGACTTATCCAGAAAGATGCTCATCTCCAATTCCTCCCCCACCTCCCCCAGGCTGCCCGTTTCCCTCGACAGTAGGGCCTCCGGATCGAGACTCGATTGCGTTCGATCGACCGTCAGCATCTGCCGCTGCGGATCGAGTTCAATGGTGGTTCGCTCGGCCCCATCTGGCGAGCACCTGATCCGCACGCCGAACGTCGAGTCCTCCGAAACTTCAAATCTCGCCCTGATCTCAAGCGAATCTCCCCGCAGGTCGTCAATACT
>CAUYYU010000106.1:0-7189 GCA_963577415.1 Chloroflexota bacterium | reverse complement strand
GCTCATGTGTACAGCCTTTCGGTGCCGCGCGGTTTTGGGGTGGGTTCATTACGGCCCGGTTCGTACCAGGCGCCGGCTACGGGCGGATGGACCGCGTCGGCGTCCACGATCATATCCACCACACAGGGCCGGCCGCACTCGAGAGCGTGGCGAAGGGCGTCCTCGACTTCGTCGTGCCGGGTGACGGCGATCCCCTCGGCGCCCATGGAACGGGCGAGTGCGGCGAAATCGACGCGGGAGGTGTACTCGGTGCCGATGGTTCTGCCGCTGAAGTCGGCGAGCTGGCCATCGCGGATCGCGGCGAGAGCGAGATTGTTGTACACGAGCCATACGACGGGTGTGTCCCACTCAACGGCGGTGGCGATCTCCTGGCAGACCATCAGAAAGCCGCCGTCGCCGGTGATGGATACGGCGGGCAGGTCGGGCCGGGCGAGTTTGGCGCCGATGATGGCGGCCGGCCCCCAACCCATGGGAGTCCAGCCGCCGGGATTCAAGAAATGGCCGCCTGCAAGGATGGGGTAGTAGCAGGAGAAGTAATGGGCGTGGTTGCCGGTGTCGACGCTCATGATGGACTCGGCGGGAAGGACCTTCCGCACCTGCTCGGTGATTCGGAGCGGTTGCATGGGCTCGGCGTCGAGCGGCGTGAGCTCGAGCTGGAACTTGCCCTTAGCGGCGGACACGAGCTGAATGGACTCGGCGGCTCCGGGGCGACCGCCGAGTGCTTCGATCTCGGCCAGCAGATCCTCCAGCACGGCCCGGGCGTCACCAACCAGGCCCACCTCCACCGGGTAGGCGCGGCCCATCTCGCGCGGCTCGGGATCGATCTGGATGATCTTGTTTTCTTTGACGAAGGGCAGACCTTCGGTCCACCAACTAGTGGACTGGTCGGAAAAGCGGTAGCCGATGGCGAGGATCACGTCGGCGTGCTCGCGGATCAGTTCGTGGGCGACCGGATGACCGAGCCATCCGGACATACCGACGGCGAGCGGGTGGTCTTCGGGTACGGCGCCCTTGCCGACGAAGGAACTGGACATGGGGGCGCCAAGGGCTTCGGCCAGGGCCACGGTGGCTCCGCCGGCGTCGGAGAGGCGGACGCCATTGCCGATCATGATGACGGGCAGGACAGCGTTTGCGAGCAGCCGGGCGGCTCGCTCGGTCTCTTCGCGGCCGGCGCGCTGGCGGCGGTCTTCGGGAAAGGTGTCTGGCGATTCGGGCGGCACATCGGCTTCAGCAGCCTGCACGTCCCAGGGAATTTCGATGGCGACGGGTCCGGGGCGGCCGACGCGGGCGGTGGTGAAGGCTTTGCGCACGGCGGAGGGAATCATGGCGGCGTCCCAGGCGGCCCAGACGTGCTTGGTGACGGGCTGCAACATCTGGGTGAAGGCCTGGTCGATGGTGGAGGAGTCTGGTCGGGAGGTTTCCTGCAGCTGGCCGCGGCCGAGCCAATTGCGGATCGGCGAGCCGACAATGGCCAGGATCGGCGACGAGGTGGACATGGCGGTGCCGAGCCCCATGATCATGTTGGCGGCACCGGGTCCGACGGAGGCGCAACAGACTCCCATACGTCCGGTGATGCGAGCGTAGCCGTCGGCGATGTGCGCGGCGGCCTGCTCGTGGCGGACCAGCTTGAATTCGATGCTTGAATCGAAGAGGGCGTCCAGGATGTTGGTGTTGCCATGACCGGGGATGCCGAACACGTACTCGACGCCGTGCCGCTCAAGGGCGTCCACCAAAACGCGAGCTCCGTTCACACCGGGTCTCCCTGTCCGTGCCTGCCGGCACGGGTATCGTCGAAAAGCCGCCGGAAGTCGAATTCGTTCTGCAGCGGTAGCGTGACTTTGCGGCCGGTCCAGGAGGAATAAAAGGTGGCGTTGGTGGCTTCGATGGCCTTGAGACCGTTGGCGCCGGGGGTACGAGGTTCGGCTCCGGTGCGAGCGCAGTCGATGAAGTGCTGCAACTCAACCGTGTATCTACCACTTCCGGCCAGTTCCACGTCGAGATTGCGGTGATTCCAGAGGGTGATGTCCTGACTGCGGCGGTTGCCGGTGTGGTGGATCATGCGGAAGGGGTCGGCGGACTTGTAGCTGAACTCCTCGCTGAAGGCGATTTCCAGAGTGCCCTTACTGCCAATGAGGCTGTATCGCTCGACAACCGGCCCGTGACGGACTCGCGACATCAGATGGACGCTGCTGGCTCCGGATTCGTGGCGCATGACGGCCGAGCCGTGATCTTCGATTACCTTTTCGGGAGTGGTGAGCTGGATTTCGCCGCTGACGTGGGTGATGTCGCCGAGCCACCAGCGGCAGAGATCGATTGTGTGGCTGCCGTGGTCCTGGAAAACGCCGCCCCAGGTCTGAGGTTGCTCGCGGCTGTGACCTCCGCCTGGCGGACGGCGAGTGACATTGAAGGACCAGTCGCAGCGGACCTCGATCATCTCGCCGAGTTCGCCGGCCCGAACCATTTCGGTGGCCTTGAGGAAGCTCTTGTCGAACCGTTTCATGAAGCCGATCATTAAGATTTGGTCGACTCTATTCGCGGCGTCGATCATGGCCCGGCACTCCTGCACCGAACGGGCCATCGGTTTTTCGCAGAAAACGTGCAGACCGCGATCGAGGGCCGCGATGGTCTGCTCGGCGTGGACCCAGACGGGCGAGGCGACGATGACAGCGTCGAGGCCCGCATCCCAGAGGTCGTCGAGAGTAGAAACGACGTGCCCATTTCCGATCATGCGCTGGAGTTCGCAGGCGTTGTCCGGCTCTGGGTCCCAGAGGGCGGTTAGTTCGACGTCCTGCAGATGCCGCCAGACGGGGGCGTACATTACCTGGGCGCCGCCGGGTCCGCAGCCGATAACCCCGACCTTCAACGATTCCGCCAAGCTGGGCCTCCCTCTTCGGCGTCCACTCCAGCCGGCGCCGGCATCTTATTCATAGATTTCGCGTGGCTAGGGTGTCATCCCTGAACGCATCTCGTAAGCGCCCTGTACGCCGAGAACGTTTTGTCCGTCGGATACCTGCCCGTGATTGCGACCTTCGCCGGGACGGCCGACCTGGAAATAGATCGCCCCGTAGCGATCGCGCAAATCGGCGGCGACATCGCCGCGGGCCCCAATCAGATTGTTCTGCTCTTGGGGATCGTTTTCCAGGTCGTACAACTCGTCCATTTCGTCCGCCGGACGCACGATGAGACTCCAGCGCTTATTGCGAATGCAGCGATCAACGCCTTCGTGGTAGCCGACCAAGATGGTCTCACGATGTTCGTCGGTGTCTCCTTCGATGACGGCTCGGAGGCTAGTGCCGTGCATGTCGTGGGTGGAACCGGCAAGGCCCATGTAGTCCAGGACGGTGGGAAGGAAGTCGTGGAATTGAGCGAGGGCGGTCACGCGGCGACCGCCGTTGCGCCCCTCGGGGAGGCGGATCATGAACGGCACCTTCAGGAGTTCGTTGTACATGCGGTCAGCGCCCTTGAGAAACTTGCCATGGTCGGCGAGAGGATGGCCGTGGTCGCCCATCAGCACGACGATGGAGTCGTCGTAGTAGCCTTCTTTTTCAAGGGTGTCGAAGACCCGGCCGAGGGCGTCGTCGACCGCGGCCGTTTCGCCGGCGTAGAGACCGCGGATGAAGCGAATCTGCTCCGGGGTGGCCCAATCTTTGGCCGGACCGCCCATGGGCATGACGAGGCGCGGCCCCCGGTAATCGGGATCGGTGTAGGTGTCGAACTCCGCCGGAGGGTCCCAGGGCTCGTGCGGGTCGAAACAGTCCATCCAGAAGAAGGTCTTGTCGTGCCCACGATTGCTGCTCAGCCAGCGGGCGGTGATGTCCGTCAGCTGTGGTGCGAACCATTTTTCGGTGGTGTCGAAATCGTCAGTGTTGGCGAGGAATTGCGCGACCCGCCCCCGCCAGAGTTCGTCATAGTTTTCGTTGACATAATCGTCTAGATCGCGGCGAGACGGCTGGGAGCGGTAGGGATCGTATTCCTGGCCGCGGACCCATTGATAAGAGTGGTAATACTCGTGGTAGGTCATGCCGCCGGCGCGGTAGTGGTAGACATCGGAGGCGAGTCCGTTGACGTAGCCCTCAAGGGCGGTGATCTGCGGCAGGGAGACATCGTTCCTGGAAAGGGGCGACCAGGGACGGTTGATAAGGGTGCGATTCCCGGTGACCAGAGCGGCGCGGACGGGGATGGTCGGCAGGGCTTCGGCATACATGTTGTCGAAAACGACGGCGCCGGCGGCGAACTTGTCGATGTTGGGCGTCTTGCAGGCCGCGACGTCGTCGAACGCGGCGTTTCCCTCGTTATAGAAGCTGACGTGATCCTGCCGGAGGCTGTCCAGCACCAGGACGATGAGATTCAAGTGGCCACTCCCTCGTTCGTATGGCTACGCGCCAATAAGTAGTTCCAAAACGGTCGCCGAATGCGCCGGGAAATTGTAATTAAATGTACTGTCTTCCACGTTCAACAAGATTTCTTTATCTTCGATCCAGGTCTGGGCTTGGTCGCCGTAGGTGTTGCGAGCCAGGGGGCCGGCGCCGTTAAGTTCGTGAATTGTGGCCTCGGGTGCGATGTCGCCACCTCCACTGATCACGATGCTGGCGCTGATATCGGCGTGGCGGTGGCGATTGATGACGGAGATGGACAGGCGGTCGCCGTCGTCGCTCAAGGTGGCCATCGCGTCCAGGTAGGGCACGCTTTCTAGCGGCGGCTCGGTCGCAAGGCCGGGGGTATCGAAGGTCGGGCCTTCGGATTCCGTCTCTAGAGCGATCGCTTCGCTGTGGGCCGCGATCAACTTGAAGCCCTGATAGCAGGCGGTCTCGTTGATCTGGTTTGGGTCCGCATCGATGAGGCCGAGCCGGTTGACGAATCCAAATTGATGGGACATTGAGACGCGAGCGCAGAGGCGCTGAATTTCCTGCAGAGTGCCGGCAGTGTGCAGCCCGTCGCGCAGCCGGTAGATTTCTTTCCATCCCGGTGCCCAGCGTAAGTCCTCGCGGATGCCCCACTCGTCGAACGAAATTTCGGGGAGCATGTTGCCGGGCCAATGCTCGTCGATGGTGGCGGCGGAGTCGCGGAGGACGGTGGCGGTCGATTTGGGTCCGGCGGTGATGGCGTCCCATTTGTCCTGGCTGGAGGGTTCCTGGGCGAGAGCCGCCGGGTTGAGGGTGTAGGAGTGGACGGCGACGGCGTCTACATGGCCGCCGACGATCGAGGCGGTGAACTGATTCCAGTGCCCCAGCGTGTTGCGGACGTGCCCGACCGCTGTCAGGTGTATGGATGAATCTTTGGCTTTCATGGCGGCGGCGAATTCGACGGCCCGGTTGGCGTAGGTTTTGGGGTCGACATGGCCGACCTGAAAATTCCCCCACATTTCGTTGCCGATGGACCAGTACCTGACGTTCCAGGGATCTTCACGGCCGTTCCCGGCGCGCACGCGGCCCCACTCGGAGTCAGCGGGGCCGTTGCAATACTCAACCCAGGAGGCGGCGTCCTCCATCGAACCCGATCCGGCGTTGACGGTGATGAACGGAGTGACGGCCAAGCGCTCGCAATAATCGAGAAATTCATGGGTGCCGAGATCGTTCGGTTCCCATTCATTCCACGCCCCGTTCAGCCGAGACGGCCGCCGGTCGATAGGGCCGATGCCGTCCATCCAGGAGTAGTTTGAGGCGAAGTTGCCGCCGGGCCAGCGGAGCATCCTGATGCCGGCCTCAACAATCTTCGCGCCGATGTCGGAGCGCAGGCCACCCTCCAAAGCCGGGTCGGCGGGCATTAAGGAGACGGCGCCGATCCAAATACGACCGTGACCATGGGCGACGAGCTCGAAATCCGAAATTCCGGAGCGGACGCTTCGCAGGGTTCCTTCGAACGTCGTGAAATCATGTACCGGCGAAGCCAGAGGCAATTCCCAGATGCCGTTCTCACCCGCCGGGTCGCGCAGGCGCAGAGCAACTGAATCGATGACGCCTTCGGTTCGCAATACGACCCGGGCTGCGTAGTCGGCCCCGGCGGCGATCTCCAGGCCTGCCTGGCCGATACCGTGATAGTCGCCGTCGTCAGCCAGGAGGTCGATCCGCTGTGATTGCCGCCCTGAGTAGAAGACCGTGTTGTCGTGGACGAAATAGACATCGTCGTTCGCGTTGACGGGAATCCAGGGGCTTACCAGACCAAAGTTGCACGGATCTTCAAACTGGCCGCGCCAGGGACGGTCCCGACCACGCAGTCGGGCACGTCCGGCGTCGGGGCCGGCGAACTTGCGGTCGGAGAGCAGTTCGCCCCAGATGCCGCCGTAGACGAGAGTTTCAAGGTGCTCAATATTGGTCCCGTACACGTTTGGGTTGATGCGGCCGATCGATCGGTCGAGATGAACCGTCAGGGTTGCCGGGCCCAATTCTCTGTGGTCGGAAGCCATGCGAGCCGAACTCCGGACGTCTGGCCGGTAGCGGAATAACCGCTCCGGGATGCGGG
The DNA here is from genome assembly GCA_963577415.1 of Chloroflexota bacterium. Classification (GTDB taxonomy): domain Bacteria; phylum Chloroflexota; class UBA11872; order UBA11872; family VXNJ01; genus JASLPR01. The sequence continues at coordinate 730 of CAUYYU010000106.1, read as the reverse complement.
CCGGCCAATGGAGGGTGACGGGCGACAATGTAGCATCCGGCCGCGCGGGACGCTTGCGCGTCGGAATTGGCGGCAGAGTTGGAGGATGACCAGAAAAGCGGTAGCGGGATGGGGGAGAGGAGCGGAAAGAACGGAGTTTCCCAAAAATGCAAAACCCGGGGACCGGCGTTGGCCGATCCCCGGGTCCGCGTGGACGGAGGCCCGGTGGGGGTAACGGACCTCCATGCGTGGATGTCTGGTTAGCTAGCTTCCTACCTTCACCTCGATTCGCCGAGGTTTGGCGTCCTCAATCTTAGGGAACGTCACAGTGAGAACTCCGTTACGGAACTCACTTTCGGCGTGCTCGGTGTCCAGATTGTCCGGCAGTCGCAAGGAGCGCCGGACGGACCCGTGTCCGCGTTCGCGGAGTAGGTAGGTCGGCTCGCCATTTTCCTCGGCGGTGGGGTGCTCGGCCTTGATAGTGAGGATGTCGTCGTCGACGCTGACGCTGATTTCGCCGGGCTCGAAGCCGGGGAGGGACGCGCTGACTACGAGGCGCTCGTCATCCTGCGCTACGTCCAGGGGTAAGGCCCAGCCTCGCTCGGTCCTTCGCTGGCGTGGTCCGGCGCCGAATCCGCGCCAGAGGCGGTCGAATGTTTCGTCAAAGCCACGGGTAGCCCAGAACGGTCGATATCGTTGAATCACTGCCATCGGGATTGCCTCCATATGCTTGAGAATTGCGGTAATTTGA
>CAUYYU010000105.1:0-7216 GCA_963577415.1 Chloroflexota bacterium | reverse complement strand
GTCCTCGCCCTCGCCGCTTCCGTCGAACAACATTCCGAGCATCCCCTCGCCCGCGCCGTCGTCGTCGAAGCCGAAGACCGCGGCCTGTCTCTCCAGGGCGCCGACAATTTCTCCGCCGATCCCGGCTGGGGAGTAACCGCCCGCATCGACGACGAGCGCATCTGGGTCGGCAAGGGCGTCCCCGACTGGGCCCTCGAATCGACCTCCAGGCCCGCCGACGGCTTCGAGAATTTCCGCGACTCCGGTTATTCCACCCTCATGGTCGGCGGCGAGCGCCGCGGGGCCGTCGGCCTCATCGCCCTCTCCGACCACGTCCGCGACGGCGCCGCTCTGGCCGTCGCCGAACTCCATCGCCTCGGCATCCGTTCTGTCATGCTCAGCGGCGACTCCCCCGCCGTCGCCAGCAGTATCGCTCGCGAGACTCACATCGAGGAATTTCACGCCGACCTGCTCCCCGACCAGAAACTTCGCCTCGTCGGGGAACTGCGCGCCCGCTACGGACCCGTTGCCATGGTCGGTGACGGCATCAACGACGCCCCCGCCCTCGCCGCCGCCGACCTCGGCCTCGCCATGGGCCTGGCCGGCACCGACATCGCCCTCGAGACCGGTGACGTCGTCCTCACCGCCGACGAGCTCGACCGCATCCCCCTCGCCCTCGATCTCGGCCGCCGCGCCACCGACGTCGTCCGCCAGAATCTCATCTGGGCCATCTCCGTCATCTCCATCCTCTTGATCGGCGCTCTCGGCGGCTGGCTCACCCTCACCCTCGCCGTCCTCGGCCATGAGGGCAGCACTCTCATCGGCGTCCTCAACGGCCTGCGCCTGCTGCGCACTCGCCGCCCGGGAATCTCCTCCAACCCACCACGCGAATAGCCCCGCCGCCTCGTCTCAGGCTATTACCCACAACGCTCCCGGCAGCACCTCAAACGTCGCCGGCAGCGCTCCCTGCATGTCCCCGTCTCCTTCCACCGCCACGCCGCGGTCCGCCCGAATCGACACCCGGCCTCCCCACATCACCTCCACCTTCCCGTGCCGCACGTGCGAGCCCGTGTACAGACGCGGATACGCCGCCAGCAGTTCCAGCTTGTCGATGTCTCCGATCAATACCACGTCGAACAACCCATCGTCCGCCACCGCGTCCGGCGCCACCTTCATCCCCTGGCCGAAGTAATTGCCCAGCGCCATGATCACGCTGTTCGCCCGGCATTCCCGGCGCTCGCCGTCGATCTCCAGTTCGATCCACGGATTCACGTAGCCGGCCAGCGTGATGATCGCTCCCACCAGATAGCCGGCCATTCGCGGCCACGAGCGAAACGAGCGCTCCACCCGCTCTCCCACCGCCGCCGAAAAGCCCACGTTGGCCACGTTCACGAAGTACTGGTCCGCCCGGTCTCCTTCTTCAAACCGGATACGGCCCGCGTCCATCACCGCCGGTGCCACCTCCACCAGCCGCGTCGCCAGCTCCCCACCCGTCACCAATCCGCCCGCCGTGCGCTGGAAGTCGTTCCCGGCCCCCAGCGGCATCACCCCGAGAATCGGCAGGTCGTCACCCGAACCCACCCCCGGCATCCCCGCCGCTACCTCGCTCACCGTCCCGTCCCCGCCCACCGCCAGCACCAGGTCAAAGCCGCCCCCGGAGGCCAGTTCCACCGCATTCCCGGGACGCTCCGTCTCCCGCTCATCCACCGTCACTCCTTGCGCCACCAGCTCATCCCCCAAACGCCTCCACCGCTCCCGCCGTCCACCTCGAACCGCACACGGATTCACAATCGCCCGCACCCTCCGCCCGCTCACCCCCATCCCCCCACTCGCCTCAACGATCCGCTAGACCGGGCCCGCGCTCGGAAATCTGGCCTCCAGCTCGTCCAGCGCCTGGCTAAACCCGTGCTTCTCCACGAAGTGGCGCATCCGCTTTTCCTCCGGCGCCAGCCGCTCCCCCAGCTCTTCCAATCGCGCCAGCGCCATTTTGTAATCCTCCAGCGCTTCGCTCGCCCCGCCTCCGGCCGCCGCTTCCACTGCCGTCATTATCTTCGTCAGCACCTGTCGAAATTCTTCTACCAGCGTCGCTTCCATGGAACCTCTTTTCAAATTCACCCGCATTATCGCTCTCTCCAGCTGAACGGGCTATCGCTGCCCCCCGCTTTCTAGGTTTCTTTCCCGATTCCGCCAGTCCTCGTACGGCCGCATCGTCCCAACTTCCTTCCCTACCCCGGTCTCAGCTCCATACTTCTGGTCGACTAGAGCCTCCAGTTCGTCCAGTTCCTCCTCGTATAGCTCCATATCCTCTTCCGTCGCCTCCGGTTGGCGCTCGCTCACCAGCCTGATTAGTCGAAGGAGGTCATATATCAAACCAGGGATTCCTGATTCCGGCCTCATTACTGCTCCCCCTTCATCCAGCGCGCTTCATCTCCCAATCCTAGCGGCCTCCAGGCCACCAGCCGCCCGCCGCCGCCGGATTCAGCAAAACTGCCGCTAGAACCCCTCCTGATGCTACAATTCCGCCCTTGGGACCAGACCGCACCCCCATCTAAGAGACGACGCCTCGCCATGCCCAAACTGAAAACCCGCAAAGCCGCCGCCAAGCGCGTCCGCGTCACCCGCCGCGGCAAGCTCATGCACGCCAAAGGCGCCTCCGGGCATCTCAAGTACAAGAAGTCCTACCGCGCCCGCAAAGCCGGCAAGAAAATGACCGCCCTGCCCCGTGGCTTTGCCCGCAAAGTCATGGCGATGTTGCGCGGCGGCTAGGCCCACAGGAGACCCCGACCCATGGCCAGAGCCAAGAATTCAGTCGCCACCCGCCGCCGCCGCAAGGACGTTCTCAAAGCATCCCGTGGCCGCCATTCCGGGCGCCATCGCCTCTACAAGACCGCCCACGAGGCGGAGATGCACGCCCTCGACTACGCCTATATCGGCCGCCGCCTCCGCAAGCGCCAGTTCCGCCGTCTCTGGATCATTCGCATCAACGCCGCCGCCCGCCTTCACGGCCTTCCCTACGGCCAGCTCATCAACGGCATCCGCCGCGCTGGCATTGAAATCGACCGCAAGCAGCTCGCCGAGCTCGCCGTAAACGACGACGACGCCTTCGCCAAGATCGTCGAGACCGCCCGCGCCGCGATAGCCGCCTGATCGGGACGCCGGCCCCCTCCCGCAGCCTCCCGCCGTGATTCGCCATCACCATTCCGCCTGTCCTATTCTGCGGCGGGCCTTTTGCACCGACCCGGCCCCACCACCGTATTCTCCGGAAGCGACATGCAGGATCAGATTGACCGCCTCGTAGCCACCGCCCTCTCCGAGCTCGCCGAAACCGAAGCCGACGCACTCGACGACTGGCGCCGGCGCTTCACCGGCCGCAGCGGCGAGCTCACCGGCATATTGCGCGGAATCGGCAAGCTCTCCGCCGAAGAGCGCCCCGCCATCGGCCAGGCCGCCAACGCCGCCCGCCACCGACTCGAATCCGCCTTCGCGGATCGCCAGACCATCCTCGCCGCCCGCTCCCAGGCCGGCGTCGAGCCCATCGACGTCACCCTCCCCGGCTACCGCCCGGCCGTCGGCGGGCTCCATCCCGTCACCCGCACCCTCCGCGACATCCGCCGCGTCTTCGCCACCATCGGATTCCGCGCCGTCGATAGCCCCGAGGTCGAGTGGGACGAATACAACTTCGAGAAACTCAACATCCCCCGCGATCATCCCGCCCGCGACATGTGGGACACCTTTTACATAGACAATCCCGACCGTCCCGGCCAGATGCTCCTCCGCACCCACACCTCCCCCGCTCAGGCCCGCGTCATGGAGAAGACCCAGCCCCCCATCCGCATCATCACCCCCGGCCGTTGTTATCGCTACGAGGATGTCAACGCCAGCCACGAATCCGTCTTCTTCCAGGTCGAGGGTCTCGCCGTCGACACCAACATCACCATGGCCGACCTACGCGGCACCCTCGAATACTTCGCCCGCGCCATGTTCGGCCCCGACCGCAAGATCCGCATCCGCGGCAGCTTCTTCCCCTTCACCGAGCCCAGTTGCGAGGCCGAGATGTCCTGCCACGTCTGCGGCGGCGACGGTTGCCGCGTCTGCGGCCGCACCGGTTGGATAGAGATGCTCGGCGCCGGCATGGTCCATCCCACCGTCCTCGAAGGCGCCGGCTACGACCACCGCAAATACTCCGGCTTCGCCTTCGGCATGGGCGTCGAGCGCATCGCCATGCTCAAGTACGGCATCGACGACATCCGCCACTTCTACCGCAATGATCTCCGCTTCCTGCGGCAATTCGTCTAGCCGCCCGGACCCATGAGAGTACCCCTCATCTGGCTGCGCGACTACGTGGACATCCAGGTCCCCGTCGCCGAGTTAGCCCACCGTCTCGGCGACGCCGGCATCGAGGTTGAGGCCGTCGAGTCCATCGGCGCCGGCTGGGATCGCGACAAGGTCTTCGTCGGCAAGATCGTCAGCGTCGATCCCCACCCCAACGCAGACCGCCTCACCCTGCCCACCGTCGACTTCGGCGCCGAAAAACGCCGGGTCGTCACCGGCGCTCCCAACATCAAGGTCGGTGACAACGTGCCCTTCGCCATCGAAGGCGCCACCCTCATCGACGCCCATGGCGACGGCGGTCCCATGGTCCTAAAACCCGCCAAAATTCGCGGCGTCGAGAGCTCCGGCATGGTCTGCTCCGCCCGCGAGCTCGGCCTCGGCGAAGACCACGAAGGCATCCTCATCCTCCCCCCCGACGCCCCCGTCGGCACTCCCCTCGTCGATTACCTCGGCGGCGACGTCATCGAACTCGACCTCAAGCCCAACCGCTCCGATTGCCTCTCCATGATCGGCGTCGCCCGTATCGTCGCCGGCCTCTTCAATCTCCCCCTCACCCTCCCCGACCCGGGATCGCCCCGCGACGACCGTTCCGTTCTGCCCGACCTCAACATCGACATCCGCGATCCCGACCTCTGCTCCCGCTACTCCGCCGGCTATCTCCACGACCTCACCCTCGCCCCCTCCCCCCACTGGATGCAACGCCGCCTCGAAGCCGCCGGCCAGCGCCCCATCAACAACCTCGTCGACATCACCAACTTCGTCATGCTGGAGACCGGCCAGCCCCTCCACGCTTTCGACCGCCGGAAGCTGCGCGGCGACCTCATCGGCGTCCGCCCGGCCGAGGCCAGCGAGACCCTCCGCACCCTCGACGGCCAGGACCGCAAACTCACCCCCACCGACACCGTCATCTTCGACGCTGAAGGCCCCGTCGGTCTCGCCGGCGTCATGGGCGGACTCGAAAGCGAGGTCACCTACTCCACCACCGACATCCTCCTCGAGGCCGCCAACTTCAACCAGACCCGCATCCGCAACACCTCGCGCGCAATGGGCCTGCGCAGCGAAGCATCCCGCCGCTTCGAGCAGCGCCTCTCCCCCGAAACCACCGTTTTCGCCCTCCGCCGCAGCGCCCAACTCGCCGAGGAGATCGGCGCCGCTAAAGCCGTCGATCTCTGGGAAGACGCCTACCCCGGTCACATGGAGCCCGTCGAGATCGACTTCCCCCTCGCCGAAGTCCCCCGCTTGCTCGGCGTCGATTTCTCCCGCGCGCAGATCGTCGATGCCCTCCGCCGCGCCTACCTCGACGTCACCGACGACGGCGGTCCTACCCTGCAAGTCAAAGTCCCCCACTGGCGCGCCGACATCACCATGGACGCCAACCTCGTCGAAGAAGTCGCCGTCATGATCGGCTACGACTCCATCCCCTCGACCCTCCCCCGCGGCGGCGTCGTCGGCTCCGTCTTCAACGAAATCGACCACCGCGAAGACCTCATCAAAGACATCCTCGCCGCCGCCGGTTATCAGGAAGTCATCACCTACACCACCACCAGCCCCGACCGTCTCCAACGCCTGCTAGGCGGTTCCGGCGCTAACTCCATCGATGACCAGGGCGGACTGGTAGCCTCCCGCTTCCTGCCCGTCGAGCTCCCGCCCCTCAAGCTTGTCAATCGCCTCCGCGCCGAAGAGGACTCCCTCCGCACCGCCACCCTAGGCCACCTGCTCGAAACCCTGGCCGCCAACGTGCGCTTCACCGACCGTGACCTCTCCCTCTTCGAGCTCGACAAGCTCTTCATCCCCGCCGGCGCCGACCTCCCCGAAGAGCGCCGCCTGCTCACCGCCGTCACCGGCCAGTACCTCTCCAACGCTGGCTGGGACGGGCAACGCGAAACCACCTTCTTCGACCTGAAAGGACTCGCCGCGTTGCTCTTCGACCGCTTCGGCATCGACGAAATCGAAGCCGCGCCCTTCCGCCATCCCACCTTCCAGACCGGCCGCTGCGCCATGGTGACCGCCGGCGAAACCCTCCTCGCCGCCTTCGGCGAAATCAGCCCCACCACCCGCGCGCTCTTCGACATCGACCAGACCGCCTGGGCCCTCCTCGTTGACGTCGAAGCCCTCCTCCGCCTCGCCGCCGACGCCCCCGCCTTCCATCCCCTCCCCCGTTATCCCGCCGTCGTGCAGGACGTCTCAATAGTCGTCGGTCTCGAATCCGAATCCGCCGCCTTCACCGAAGCCATCCTCAGCGCCGGCGGCGGTATGGTCGAGAGCGTGCGTCTGGTTGATGAATATCGCGGCGACCAGGTCCCCACCGGCAAGCGCGGCCTCACCTACTCCATCGTCTACCGCAACCCCGACCGCACCCTCACCGACGACGAGGTCGCCGCCCAGCACGCCAAAATCGTCCGCGCCCTCGAAGCCCGCTTCCACGCCACCCTCCGCACCTGACCCCGCCCGCCCTTTCTCCACTCGCGCCCGCTGCTAGATAAAACAGCCTGTGGCTGAGGCTGTGCCTGCGCTCAGGTCCTACAATCAGGCGCTATCCCCGTCATGATCGGCGGCTCGCTCCCGACGACCGTTCCCGTAAGCCGGGATCGTCGGAGATCCGGCTAGACATGGCGGGAGACGGATTAAAGACCCGGCCGGACGGGTCGCTATCGCAGGGAGAAAACATGGCCGAGCGGCGACCCAACATCATCTGGTACTGCACCGATCAGCAGCGTTTCGACACGATCCACGGACTTGGCAACCAGCACATCAACACGCCGAATCTGGACCGCTTCATGGAATCCGCGGTCACCTTCACCCACGCCCACTGCCAGGCGCCCATCTGCACCGCCAGCCGGTCGAGCTTCCTGACCGGGATGTACCCGAGTCATGTGCGCAACACCCGCAACGGCAACGGGACCGT
>CAUYYU010000104.1:0-7231 GCA_963577415.1 Chloroflexota bacterium | reverse complement strand
AGGGCGGCGGGGCAGGAGGCTTTGCAGATCATCGGGATTGTGTTCGTGCTGTTCTTACTGGGATTCAGGGGCGATCTGGGGACGGCGCTAGGGGTGGGAATAGGGGTGGCGATCGGGTTCGGGCTGTATCAGTCGCAACTGGCGCTGAGCCCGGTGCTGAGCGAGGGGATCACGGGGTCGAGCGTGATGCCGATCGTGCGGGGTTTGTTTCTGGTGGGAGCGCATCTGGGGACGGGGCTGATGCTGGGGCGGGCGTGGGTGGAGGGTCGTTATGTGCGGTATTTCCTGATGGCGACAGTGCTGCACGGGGCGCTGGGCTACGCGGGGGTGCTGCTGGTGGCGGGGTGGACGGAAGTGGCGGCGCTGGTGTATTTCGCGGCGATTGGAATGCTGGCGTTTGTGTGGGGAGCGGCGGTGGGAGGGGCGAGGCTGCGTTAGGGGAGAATAGAATGCGCGGTCGGTCGGGGCGGAGCCGAGCGGCGATAAGGGAGGTACGGCGGCGATGCCGGTGTTGCTGACGATAGAGGAGGTGGCGGTGCGGATGGGAATATCGAAGTCGGCGGTCTATCGACGGATCGCCGTGGGGGAGTTGCGGGCGATCAGGATCACGGCTAGGGCGATGCGGGTGCTGGAGGCGGATTTGCAGGCGTATCTGAATCCGGCGGGGCCGGAGATGACGGTGCGGGAGGCGGCGGGGGTGCTGCGGCTGTCGCGTTCGGCGGTGTATGACCTGATCGAGGAGGGGAAATTGCCGGCGACGCGGCGAGGCCCGCGGGGGACGCGAATATTGCGACGGGAGCTGCGGAAATACGTCGAGCGGCGGCCGATGGTGACGGACGTGCCGGAGAATCTGTTTCGAGACCGGGGAGGGGAAGGGGGGTTATAGGGAGGCGCTGATGTGGATGAGCTGGAGGAAATCGTCGGCGATGAGGCTGGCGCCGCCGACGAGGGCGCCGTCGACGTGAGGTTGGGCGACGAGGTCGCGCCAGTTGGCGGGATTGACGCTGCCGCCATACAGGATGCAGAGGGCTTCGGAGGCGGTGTCGTCGTAGAGCTCGGCCACGAGACCACGGATGGCGCCGATGGTTTCGTCGGCCTGCTCGGGGGTGGCGTTGAGGCCGGTGCCGATGGCCCAGACGGGCTCGTAGGCGATGACGACACCGGCGATTTCGGCGGGGGTGACTTCGCTTAAGCCGGCGCGGACCTGGTCGCCGACGATGGCTTCGGTTTGAGCGGCCTGGCGATGTTCGAGCTGTTCGCCGATGCAGAGGACGGGGATGATGTGATGGTCGAGGGCGGCGCGGACCTTCTGGCCGACGAACTCGCTGGATTCGCCAAAGAGGGCGCGGCGCTCGGAGTGGCCGAGGAGGACCATGGAAGCGAGCTGGCTGAGCATGGGCGGAGAGATTTCGCCGGTGAAGGCGCCGGAGGGGGCGGGGTGGAGATTCTGGGCGCCGACGCTGACGCGGGTGTCGCCGAGGGCGGCGGCGATGGCGGGGAGGGCGAGGTATGGCGGGAATATGGCGATGTCGACGTTGCGGATGGATTTGGCGCCGGCGGCGACGGCCCGGCCGAGGGTGAGGGCCTGGTCGATGGAATTGTTCATTTTCCAGTTGCCGGCGATGAGCGGTCGTCGGGGCAATTCACACCTCTGATAGGAAGTAGAGTGTCGGTCGGTCGATGGGTAATAGTACGGCTGGTTGCCGGAAGGCGATGGTAGCGTACTTGACGAATCGGGCTGAGGAGCCGGCAGTTGTAAGCGGGGGCCGGAATTGCGTGAGATACCACAAGTGGTGAGGGATGGCCGTGCCGCGACGCTGAAGTTGCCCAAAGTGGAGCTGCACGTACACCTGGAGGCCACGCCGCGACCAACGACGCTGAAGGATCTGGCGCGGGAGCAGAACGAGGATTTGCCGGCCCGGCTCGACCCGGACAGCGACGTGCCGCTGGAGTTCGACAGCCTGATGGATTTCCTGCTTACGCTGCGGAAGATCAACCGTCTTTTCGTGCCGCCGGACATCTACGGTCGACTCTTATATGAGTATTTGGCAAGCCAGGCGGCGGCGAACGTGGTGTATTGCAAGGTGCGGTTTTCGCCGGTGCGGCCGGTGCAGGACCGGGGGATGTACCTGGGGAAGCTGATAGCGGAGCTGGGAAAGGCGAGGGACCGGGCGCGGGAGGATTTCGGGATTGACTTGGGATTGATCCTGTCGCTGAGCCGGACGCGGGATCCGGGGGCGAGTCGGGATTTGACGGCGGAGACGCTGCGGGTGGCGGACGGCGTCCTGGCGCAGTCGGACACGGGTGCGCTGGGTCTGGGCGGCGAGCGCGCGAGCCTGTCGCTGCTGTGCACGGACATCCGTGGATTCAGCACCTTTTTGGAGCAGATGGACCCGCACGCGCTGGTGGACTTCCTGAATGAGTACCTGACGGAGATGACGGACCTGGTCTTCGACGAAGAGGGGGTGCTGGACAAGTACATCGGCGATGCGGTGATGGCGTTCTGGGGATGGCCCCTGAAGCAAGAGGACCACGCGGTCCGCGCCATGAAGACATCTATCCGGATGGTGGAGAAGCTCAAAGTCAATGTCGGAAGCTTTTGAGAAGCGCGGCCTTCCGGGGCTCGGTATCCGCACGGGGGTCAACTCCGGCGATGCGACGGTGGGCAACATGGGATCGAAGAGTCGTTTCAGCATCACGGCGATGGGCGACAACGTGAACCTAGCGGCGCGGCTGGAGCCGATCAACAATCAGTACGGCACCGATCAGATGATCTCGGGGGCCACCCTGGAGATGGAGGACGGTGAGCGCGACGAGTTCCTGACCCGCCCGATAGACCTGGTGGCCGTCAAGGGTCGGTCGACGGGTACGGCGATCCACGAGCTGATCGGATTTAACAACGGGGAGAAGTTCACTGATCACCTGGCGCCGTGGGCGGAGGCGATCGATCTGTATCGCAACATGAAATTCAAGGAGGCCATCATGGCCTTCGAGAAGGTGCAGCAGATCAAGCCTGACGATCGGCCGACAAAGCTCTACCTGGAGCGCTGCGCGGTGATGGCGGAAGACCCGCCGGAAGCGGGCTGGGACGGGGCGTTTGTGATGAAGTCCAAGGGCTAGGCGAGAAAGCCCGGAAAAGTCTTACCGCTGGGTGGTGACGGAGGAACGGGGTTCCTGGCCGCTGAGGACGCGGGCGACTTCGGCGGCGGTCTCCCGGCGGAGAATTTCCATCGCGGTCAAGGAGAAAAAGCCGGCGTGGGGGGTGATGATGAGGTTGGGCGCCTGGTGCAGGGGCGAGTCAGCGGGCATGGGCTCGGGATCCATGACATCGAGGGCGGCGCCGGCGATGGAGCCGGACTCAAGGGCGGAGAGCAGGGCCTGATTGTCGACTAGACCGCCGCGGGCGGTGTTGATGAGGTAGGCGGTGGGCTTCATGAGGTCTAGGGCGCGAGCGTTTATCAGATGATGGGTTTCAGGGCGCAACGGGGTGTGGACAGACACGAAATCCGAGGTTTCGAATAGCTCGTCGAGTTCAACACGTCGGATTCCGCTGGACTCGAAGGCGGAATCGGGAGCGCGGGGAGAGAAGGCGATGGGCTGAAGGTCGAAGGCGCGGGCGCGGGTGGCGACAGCGCCGGCGATGGCGCCGAGGCCGATGAAGCCGATGGTCTGGCCGGTGAGGCGCTCGGTGGTTTTGGAGACGCCGACGGCATCCCATACGCCGTCGCGGACAGAGTCGTTGAGCCTGACGATGCCGCGACCGCAGGCGAGGAGGAGGGCCATGGTGTGGTCGGCAACTTCGCTGAGGCAAAAGCCGGGAACGTTGCAGCAGACGATGCCGCGGGCGACAGCGGCGGGAATATCGATGGTGTCCATGCCGGTGCCGTAGCGGGCGATGACGCGGCAATTTTTCAGAGTGTCGAGGACGCGGGCGGTGAGGGAGGCGTACTGGAAGATCAAGCCGTCGGCGTCGGCGCAGGCCTCGATGAGGTCGTCTTCGGTTTTGCACTGGGCGACGATGACTTCGGCGTCAATAGGGGTGAGCTGAGATTCCTCGATTGTGGGAGGCAACTCGAAGTCGGTCTCGGTGATGACGACCCGGAATTTCGCCATGAATATCCGCCCTCTCGTTGGCTGGTCGTTGCGCACGGGCCAATGGAGTAGCCGGTGGTGGGGAGGCAGTATAGCGGTCGGCCGGACCGGGCTGTCTAGGGCCAGCCGCCCGCGGCCGGACTAGGTTCCGGGAACTTGTCGGTCGCGGGTGGCGATGACGGCGGCAGCTATCGCTACGACGGCGGCAGCCAGGAACACAACCTGAAATCCCCGCAAGAGGGCCTCGGGGTCGGCGTCGAGGGCGGAGCTAACTCCGGCGCCGGTTGTCACGACAAGAACGAACAATCCTCCCCAGACCGCCTGGCCGGTGGCCAGGGCCAGCGTGCGCGAGGAAGCCAGAAATCCGCCGGCAATGCCGACTTCCGACCGCAGGGCGCCGAGCATGGCGCTGGTGTTGGGACCGACCAGGAATCCCTGCCCTACGCCGACAACCGAAAGCCGCAGGATGATTTCCAGCGTGCCCGAGTTGATGCCAGCGCCAGCAAGGGAGATCGAGCCGCCGGCTATGAGCATCAATCCGGCGGAGCGCGGCCAGCGGTGGCCGAAGCGGTCGGTGAGTTCGCCCGCCGGAATGGAGACGAGAGCGCCGACGGCGGGCACGACCGCGAGCAGGAGCCCCACTCTGGCAACCGGGAAGCCCAGGCCATTTTGCAGAAGGAACGGGCCGAGAAGCATGACGCTGGTGTAGGCGCCGTAGCCCAGATAGGAAATAAGAACGGCGCTCCGAAAGCCGTGATTGCGGAAGACCGCCAGGTTGAGCAGGGGGCGAGGCTGGCGACGCTGGTGGGTAATAAAGATGAGCAGGACGGCGCCGGATAAGCCGACGGTGGCGAGTGCGAGCACGGATGACCAACCGTGGCTAAAGCCGCGATTGAGAAAGAAAACCAGCGGCGCGATCCAGCCGGCGGCGAGAACGGCACCGGTCAGATCGTAGGAGCGGTCACGGCTCCCGGCCGGCTCCCGCAGCGTGAGTGCACCAGCAATGAGCACGAATCCAGCCACGGGGACGTTGGCGAAGAAAATGGACGGCCAACCAAAGGCGCCGATCAGCAGGCCGCCGGCCGCGGGACCGGCGAGCAGCCCGACGGCAATCATCAGCCCAATGATCCCGGTGGCACGGCCGCGCTCGGAGTCGGTAAAGGAGCTGACCAGCAACGGGGGACCGATCGCCTGCATGATGCCACCGCCAAATCCCTGGACGACCCGCATGGCTACGAGTGGCCAGAGGCCGCTGGCGAAGCCCGACAGCAGCGCGCCCAGGGCAAAGATCGTGGTGCCGATGAGGAATATGCGCCTACGGCCGAAGCGATCCCCGAGGCGACCCATCGGAAGGTGCAGGCTGGCGATGGTGACGAAATAGGCTAGGATGACCCATTGGACGGTTGAGATATCGGCGTTGAGATCGGCGGCCAGGGTGGGCAGGGCCAGGTTCACGATCGCCGAGGTGAACATGTTCAAGCCGACGCTGGCGCCCAGGACGACAACCACGAAGAGACGGCGAATCCCGGTGACGCCCATCGCGTTTGCGGTTGTGAGTGCGGCGGACTGGTCTTGGATCGGGATTCGGCCCCGGGTGGGTGCAGGACGCCGCTCCGGCGCCGATTCGTAGATTAGCGGATCATGGTGGTGCGACTAGAGCAAGCCTCATCGCGTCCCGGGCAAGCGGCAGAAAGCGGTTCAGACACGGATTGTCTGGCCGGCTACGCCTGGCCCGGGGGGGTTGGCGGGTGGCTAGAAGAGGGCGGCGATGAGGGGACTGTTGATGGCGACGCCGGCGCCGTTGAAGGCGGAGGTGCCGCCGCGCAGGGCGGTCTCGGCCAGGGAACCGAGTACGAAACTACTGGGCGAGGTGGTGGCGACGCGCTCGGCAACGGCTCCGACGCGGGTGGCGAGCCCGTTGAAATTGGTGAAGAGATCCTGGACGCGTTGGGGATCGTCGGAAAGGACTTCGTTCAGGCGCCCTTCGTCGACCTCGAGCGTGCCGTTAGTGGCCCGGGTGACGCCGATGGAAGCGAGCTCGAAGCTCTGAGATTGCACGGCGGCGGCGAGATCGCGCCGGACCTGGTCGTTGATGAAAGCGGCGTTGTCGTCCAGGAAGGCGCGGAAGTCGTCGAATTCGTTGACGAAACCCTGCACGAATTCGACCTGCGCTTCGGTGTCGGCGGCGACGCCAACGGTGATGGTCCCATTGGTGACGCGGTTGATCTCAAGGGTGACGGCGCCTCCGTCCAAGTCGATGGTGTTGGTCGCGGAGGTGACTGTTTGACCGTCGACGATGACTTCGGCGTCGCTGGCTTCCCGGCGAACGATGTCGGCCCCGGTTGCGGCGACGGCGTTGCCCTGCAGATCGCGGATGTCAAAAGTGGCTTCGGCGCCGGTGTCGTCGCGGGTGATGCGGATGCGCACCTCACCGGCGTTGGTTTCACGGACTTCAGCGGTGACGCCGGTATCGGCGGCGTTGATGTCGTCGGGGAGGTTATGCGGCATCGCGCCGTGGGGCCCGGCCGCCACGATCGCGCTGCGCGCCGGCCGCTGGATTGGTTGCGGGAGTAGGATGATGCCGCTCCCCTTCCTTGCTATGGTGTCGATGGGAGAAGGCTCCGTTGCGGCGACGGCAATTCCGGCCCAAAAGGGGTAGATATGGCAACAACCGCAGCGTCTAAGCTGGCCCTGCGTAGGCGACTAGGACTTAGCAACCGCGGCGGGCTTGCCGGCTACCTCTTCGTGGCCCCTTCCATCATCTTCCTGCTCATCTTTGTCATCCTGCCCATCATCGCTGCCTTCTACTACAGCCTCACCGACTACGATCTCATGCAGGAGCCGACTCTCGTCGGCATCAAGAACTACGGCAATCTCGTGGATGACACTCGCTATCATCGGGCGGTGACGAACACGCTCTACTTCGCGTTCGGCACTGTTCCCTCCGGGATCGTCACCTCGTTGCTCCTGGCCGTTCTGATCAATCGCCAGATTCGTGGCATCTACCTGTACCGAGCGTTGTTCTACATGCCGGTCGTGAGTTCCATGGTGTCCGTCTCCCTGATCTGGCTATGGTTCTACGAGCCCCAGTTCGGCCTCTTCAATGAGGTTCTGGAAACGGTCGGCCTCCCCAGATCGA
>CAUYYU010000103.1:0-7270 GCA_963577415.1 Chloroflexota bacterium | reverse complement strand
CGAATCCGGCCAGAAGAAGTCCGCTGATGCTGCTCCGGCCGTGGTGCCGGGACAGGGTATAGACGATCCAGACCGCCCCAAACGAACCGACGAAACCAAGAAGCGGAATGATGCCGAACCCCAGTAGCGTGAAATGCAGAGCCAGCAGCAGCGACCCCGCCGCCGCTCCCACCGCCGCCCCACCCGAAGCGCCCACGATAAAAGGGTCGGCCAGCGGATTGCGCAGCAACCCCTGGTAGAGCACGCCCGCCGCCGACAGCGCTGCCCCTACCGTCGCCGCGGCCAGAACCCGGGGCAGGCGAATGCTGAACAGAATGCGCTCGGACGTCGCCGGCCACCAGGGTTCAATGTCCCCAAACGGCGTCCTGTTCCACACCATCGCCAGGATGGCTGACGGCTCTATCGTCACGCTCCCGACCATCGCCGCGATCACCAGGCTGACCAACATCAAAGTCGCCAGCGGCACCAGCACCAATATCGCCGCCGGGCCGCGCCACCTTGCCGTCTCCGGCGCCCGAACCTTGCCTCTGGCGATCGAACTCATGGCCTACTCAAACGCCTCCGGATGCAAGAATATAGCGATCGCCTCCAGCGCGTCGGCGATGCGAGGTCCCGGCCGTGACATCTGGTCGCTCAGTTCCTGAGAGATCACCATGAACCGGTCGTTCACCACCGCGTCAATCCCGTCCCACCCGGCCCTCGCTTTGACCGATTCAACCGTCGTGCCGAACGGCGCGTCCGCCAGGATTATGATCTCCGGGTCCCGTGCGATGACAGCCTCTAATCCGACCTGCGGAAACGGGCTGTCGGCGTCGGCGAACACGTTCTCCGCGCCCGCCAGCGTGACGAGGTTATCAACGAAGAAGCCCGGTCCGATCGTGAATGGTCGGTTGGGGTCGGACGCGTCGATTTCATAGAAAATTCGCGGCCTCTCAACGCCGGCCACCGCCACGACCACCGCCTCGATCCGGTCAAGCAGTTCCGCCGCCAGCGCCTGCGCCGTCTCCTCCTTGCCAACGGCTTCACCCAGCAGGATGATCGAATCCGCCACCCCCCGGATGTCCAGGCTTCCCACGACCAACACCGGAATTCCCAGCGACTCTATCTGCTCGATCACCTCGTTCGATGTGATCGTTGAACCCACCACCAGGTCCGGTTCCAGCGCCACGATCCGCTCCAAGTCCGGCGAGAACGAGCCGAGCTTCGGAATGTCGGCGGTCTCCGCCGGATAGTTGCTGAAATCGTCGATGCCGATCAGCCAATCGCCGGCGCCGATCGCGAACAGAATTTCCGTGGCGCTGGGCGCCAGTGAAATGATGCGCTCCAGCCTGCCGCCCGGTAGTTCGACCTCCCGCCCCACGCTGTCCGTCACGGTCACGGGCGCGGGAATCGTTGGGCTCGGGACCGGCGTCGCAACCGGAGCCTGAGTCGGAGTTGTCGTCGGCGGCGCCGTGCCGGTCGGGTTAGGCGCCACCGTTGCCGGAGGGGACGTCGTCGGCAGCGCGACCGCCGCTGTCGAGTCCCCCTCCGATTGTCCGCACGCGGCCAAGATCGCGATCAAAACGGCGGTGACCGCCAGCCTCAGAATGTGACTGGAACCGCGCAACCACCCACCGCCCCGGAGCGCCCCGGGGGGCAGCGTCATCGGGACCCCGTAAATAATTTGAGAGTAAATTGAAAAACGCCTCTTGGCGTCCGACCGGAGATCAGGGACGTTCGTTGCGAATTCAAATGCATGGATTTTCGCCTGACGCGGACGGACAGCTCAACTCATCCCGGGCAGGTCTCCTGACTTACGGCTCGGACGCCGGCGGTCCCTTCCCGCCCCGCGGGGCAGTGGCTCGACCGATGGCTCGCCGATCACAGTGGCGCGACCGTGGCGGATTCTCACCGCCGTTCCCTTTGAGCGCGGGAGACTACCCCCGCAGGCCCAGGATGCATGTTCATGTAAAGGTTCCGCGCCGATGGTAGGTCGGCCGGCCTGCGTGCGTCAACCGAGATTCGACATGCCCATCACCGGCAGTGATTGCGGCGGAATCTCCCTGCCTCGGCCCGGAGCCCCGGACTGATAATCACCTCATACGCGGGGCGCGCCGGCTTCAATTCGTACAGCCGCTCCGGCAGCTGCCCCAGCGCTGCCCGGCATCGTTCCCGGGCTGCCTCCAGATCGGCGAAGTCTCCCGCCAGACGCCGGCCTTCCCTCATCACCGGCACCAGCAGCCGTTGGCCTTCCAACTCCTCGTCTGCCCGACCCAGCACATCGCTTTCGTACAATCCCTGCTGGCTCCGCCGAAACACTTGCTTCGGACCCGGAATCGTGGACATCCCGTCAGACATTTTCGCCGTTCCTCGACCTTCGTACTCCACCAGTTTGTAGATGGCGTCCAGCGACGGGGCATCAGCAGACGTGCCCATCTTCGTGCCGACTCCGAACCCATCGCACCTGATCCCCGCGTCCAGTAGCCGCTCGATCGCGTGTTCATCCAACCCACCGCTGACGAAAATCTGTACTGCCCGCAGTTCCCCGTCGTCCAGGAGTTCACGCACAGCTTCCACGTTCGGGGCCAGATCCGCGGAATCAATTCGCACGCCGGCTACCGCGAAGTCGTCTCCGAGTTCCCGGGCGAGCCGCACCACGTTGCGCGCCCCTTCCCGCGGATCATAGGTGTCTATAAGCAGAACCGTGTCCGGATAACTCCGGGTAAACGCGCGAAACGCCTCCAGCTCCGTGGTATGGGCGCTCACATAGCTGTGCGCCATGGTGCCCGCCACCGGGATTCCAAAGGTTCTGCCGGCCAGGACGTTCGAAGTCGCCACCGCTCCGGCTAGGTACTGGCTGCGCGATGCCTTCAGCCCGGCGTCGGTCCCGTGCGCGCGACGCAACCCGAAATCGATCACTGGCCGCCCCCGCGCGGACTGGACCACCCGCGCCGCCTTCGACGCCGCCATGGTTTGAAAATGGACCTGGTTGATGAGATAGGTCTCCGCCAATTGCGCCGCCGGCAGCGGCCCCGTCACCCGCAGCAGGGGCTCACCGGCGAACACGATATCGCCCTCCGGGATCGCATGCGCCTCGCCGTCAAAGCGCAAACTTCCCAGATACTGCAGGAATCCATCGGTGAATCTCTCCAGTGTGCGGAGATAGTCGAGATCATCGGCCTTGGAACGCATCCCTTCCAGCCAGGCAAGCGCGTCGTCCAATCCGGCCGCCACAAGGTAGTTCCGCTCCGGAGGTAGGCTGCGGATACTGAGCTCAAATGTCGCCCTGCCAAACAGCCCTTCGTCGAAATACCCTTGCGCCATCGACAGTTCGTAAAGGTCCACTAGCAACGCCGGCGGATCGCCAGATCGCAAACTTATTCCTCCTCGATCACCCGGGCCTCGACCGCCCGAAGTTCGGCCACCGCCTTCTCCCCATCCCCGGGTTCAACATTCACTGCTCGGGTCGCCGCCAGACTCAAGGTTCCCTCCAGGTCTCCCGTCGCCACCGCGTCGAGCGCCGAGGCCTTCACGCAATAGTCCAGCGCCAGCCCGCCCACCCACAGGCGCTTCACCCCCAGCTCACGCAGGCGACGGTCCAGTTCTGTGCCCTGGAACGCCGAGTACGCCTCCTCCATCACGCCGCTCCTTTTCGTCACCACGATGGTCGCCGGCGGAAGTCGAAGATCATTCCGAAAGGCAACGCCGACTGTGTCTTTGACACAGTGCCTGGGCCATGGCCCACCTTGATCTTCGAAGCTGACGTGATCCTCCGGATGCCAATCACGCGACGCAATCACCGGCACGTCCGCTTCGATCGCGGCCGCTATCCACTCATTAATGACCGGTGCCACCGCGTCCCCGTCCGCCACCGTCAGCGCTCCGCCCGGGCAGAAGTCGTTCTGCCCGGGCACGATCAGCAGAGCGTCGCCGTCCACTAACAACGGCTTCATCAGCCCATTTACGGGTCCCGCCTGTTCTCTGTAAGCGGCCTAACCCGTGATGTCCCACACATGCTCCACCACCTCCCCCCGGACTCCGTAGATGCGATCGTGCAGGGACGAGACCAGGTCCCCGTACGCCGGAAACAGCCATAACAGATCGCCCGGCGCCAGGTTCGACTTCGGGTCCGTGATCTCAATGCGGGTGTGCTCGGCGTTCAGCCCAACCACCCGGCAGTCATCTCGCCCGCGCACCCGTGGCATCCCGTTAACCCCGGTCACCGCCTTGATCCCCGCGTCCGCCACCGCCGAGTTTCCCGCCCGACTGATTACCGTCCCCAGCACAAACGCGGCCGGTCGGAATGGGATATTCAGGCGCTCTTCATAGTCGGTGTCACCGAACAGATACATGCCGGCCTGGATTTCCGTTACCTCCGGGTAACCTGCCGCGACAAACACGCTCTTGGTGCTGCTCGTCGTCAGCACCGGCACATCGATGCCAGCCGCCTCGATCAGGTGTTTGACAACCACCGCCTCCCCTAGGGCGCGGCGGCACTCCTCCTCCCGCGCCGTTTCATCGTCAATACCTCCCACATGTCCCTCATAGGCCATGATGCCCATGAAGTTAAGCCCTGCCAGTTCGTCAATCAGCCGCGCTAGTTCCACTGCCGCCTCGCCCGCCTCAATACCGCATCTCCCCATTCCGACCTCAAGGTCCACCAGCGCCCCGACTTCAACCCTACCCCCCACCGCCGCTTCGGCAATGTCCCGGGCATTTGCCGGATCGTCAATCGCTATTCGTATCCGCCCTCCGCGTTGGAGCAGTTCGACTAGGAGCGCGATCTTCGGTCCGCCGACGACTTCATTCGCGATCAGGATGTCTTCGATCCCCCCGTCTAGCATCGCCTCCGCCTCCCGCACGGTCGCGCAGGTGACTCCCTCCGATCCGCTGGCTATCTGCAACCGCGCGAGCCCCGGTGATTTGTGGTTCTTGACGTGGGCGCGCAGGTGAGAATCAAGATCATCGAATACCGCCGCCATCGTTTTCAAGTTGAACTCGGCTGCGTCCATGTCCAGGATCAGAGCCGGCGTGAGAATGTCATACACCGTGGTCGGCCGCGAATTCACTATGCCCATCGATCTCCCTATCAGGTTCCATTCAGGCTTCCCCAAGATTCATCGTCGCCGCGGGCGACAAGCATACATTTGTCGGGAATTTGCCCCATCACCTCTAGATAATCCGCTGTGACCGCCCGGACTCGAATGAATGGCGAGACAAACGCCCGCGCTTGCGGCAGAATTTAGCTGCCGGCGGTGCCAACCCGCCCACATAGCTCAGTCGGTAGAGCGCGTTCTTGGTAAGAACGAGGTCTCCGGTTCAACTCCGGATGTGGGCTCCAGAACCAGATCTACAGAGTGAGGAGGCCGCATACCTGTCCTCACGAAATCCCGACGTCGTGCCACATCGTACGTAGACACCATAAATTGTCGTTCTGACGGGCCGTCGCTGCAGCAGGCCAGTCGTTGCGCGCCCGCATTCTGCGCCATCAGGTCCGAGCGATGTGGACTCAGGGTGCACCTCATAGCGGGCGAGAACATCGGCATACGTCTGGACCAGGACCGCAGCCGATCCGCCGAAGGTTTCTCTCGTCGTTATCCGGTAGGTCCTTCCATCGCGTTTGTCTAGCCATTCCAACTGCTCCCACTTGTCGGGATCAGTTTGATCCTTCCGTTTGTGGATGACTATGTAGACGAGCCTGCCCAAGAGCGGCGGCAGCTCAAAGAGGTACTCGTGATCATGGACCGTGGGCTTGAAGAGACCATGCAGGCGACACAAAACTTCCGAGGATCGATCGACGGAATTCCGAGCCTGACGACGGCTTTTAGGCACTCGTCAGCCAGGGCGGTGAAATCGATTGACATGCTTCTTGACACGATGTCAAACCATCGGGCACAAATCCGTTCCGCCATAGCAAAGATTGATGAATTCGATGCCAATTAGCCCCAAGAATCCAGCCGCTGTCTGACGCGGGGACGCAACACCGCGTTTCACTCACCTCGGCCATTCCAGCCGACAAGCCTGCCAGACTCCATCCCGGCACCGATCGCCCAGAATCGGATCAGCAGCGTAGGGTCTGCCATGATCACGGCTGGCGTCGCCCTTCCGCCTGCCGGGCGAAAGACGAATAAATTGGAGGCATCATGAGTATCTACCGGGAGCTGTTCGATCTGCGGCCGTTCATCAACGCCGGCGGGCACCTAACCGGGTATGGCGGCTCGTTGATGACGGAGGAAACCCTGGCGGCAATGAACCGCGCGGCCGCCGAGTGGGTCGACATCCGCGATCTGCTCCGGCTGGCCTCCACTGGAATCGCCGAGATGCTCGGCATCACGTCGGCGCTCGGCGGCGTCCACATCACCAGCGGTGCCGCTGCCGCCAACGCCCTCGCCGCTGCCGCGGTGATGACCGGAAACGATCGATCTCGAATGGAAGCATTGCCGGACTCCTCCGGTTTCCCAAACGAGATTCTGATGCAGCCGGCTCACGCAATCGGCTGGGCCCGGAGTTACGCGGCCGCCGGCGCGCGCATCACCGTCGCTCCGGCGGACATTGCCGTCAACCCCGCCAGCGGACCGGACGTGCTCGGCGGCGCCGAAGACTCATTTGAATCCGGTATCAACGAGAACACCTGCGCCATCGCGGCCATCCTCTCCTACCCGACCGCCCACACTGGAACGCTGCCGATCTCGCGACTGGTCGCAATCGCACGGCGTCACCGCCTACCGGTCATCGTCGACGCAGCGGCGCAGATTCCGCCTATTTCTACTGTTGCCGAGTTCCTGAAGATGGGTGTGAGCCTAGTCGCGGTCAGCGGCGGCAAGGCCCTTTGCGGTCCCAACGACACCGGGCTCCTGGCCGGCAGCCACGACTTTCTGACTCCCGCCATCTTGCAGAGCAACCCCAACACGGGAGTGGTAGGACGAGCCTACAAGGTCAGCAAAGAACAGATTGTGGGGCTGTACATCGCTATGAGGGCCTACGTCAACGGCGACCCTGACGGCCGCGTGGCCGAAAATCAGCAACGCTGCAACTTTTTGGTGGAGCAGCTCGCGGGGATCGACCACATCAGGCTTGAGAAACTGTTCCCCGACGAGCTGGGCCGGCCGGTTCCAACGGTGCGAATTCACTTGCTCGAACCGCTGGGCCGGTCCGCCGGTGAGATCATACAGATCCTGGGCGAGGAATCACCGAGTATCCGCGTGCGGCGCAGCCTTGACCAGGCGCCGTTTTTCGGGATCTTTGTATCGACCCTGCGTGTTGGCGAAATCGAGATCGTTGCAAAGCGATT
>CAUYYU010000102.1:0-7275 GCA_963577415.1 Chloroflexota bacterium | reverse complement strand
TCGGTGCGTGGAAGCCATCTGCGAGGCCGGCGCCGACCTGGTCATCGGGCTAGGTGGCGGGAGCGCCATGGATACCTCGCAGATCGCTTCCTGCGGCGTGGCCAACGACATGAAAACTGAGGATATGGTTGGTGTGGAGCAGGTGCCGGGACCGGGCCTGCCGATGATCTCCATCGCCACCACCGCCGGTACCGCCAGCGAGGTTACCGGCAACGCGGTCACCGTCCTGGCGGACCGATCCAACAAGATGGCGGTGGTGAGTCCCTACATCTATCCCAACGTGGCGATCGTCGACGCCGAACTCACCTACAGCGTTCCTAAGCTGAGCACGGCGGCGACCGGCATAGACGCGTTTTGCCACGCCGCCGAGTCGTACATCTCGGTCAAAGCCACCCCCCACACCCGAATGTACGCGTCTCATGCGCTGGATATAATTCTCAGCGCCCTGCCACGGGTCGTCCTCGACGGCGGCGACACCGAGGCCCGCGATCTGATGGCGCGCGGATCGCTCTTCGCCGGCTATACGCTGGCTAACGCCGGCACCGTGATGGTCCACGCGATGGCGCACGTCCTGGGCGCCCGTGCACGCATTCCGCACGGCATCGCCAATGCTCTCTGCTTGCTCCCGGCGATGCGATTTTACGTGAACCGAGCCCCGGAGAAGATCGCCGTGCTGGCCGATCCGCTGCTTGTCCACGATGACGTCACCGGCGAGCAAGACCGCTCCCGGGCGGCCCTCAACATCATGGAGGCGCTCATCGGTGGTCTGGGATTCGACCTCGATCTGCAGTCGTATGGCGTCAAGCGGGACGATCTGCGGGACATGGCGGAAGTCACCGCCGCCACCCGGCGTCTCATGTTGCAGAGCCCGGTGGAAGCCACCGCCGACGAGGTCGAGCAGCTCTTCCAGTCCATCTACTAGAGTCACGTTGGACGTCTTACTCAGACCCGACGGGAGCGTGGTCGGCGTCGTTTGTGCGTCCTGCGCCCAGCCGGCTATCAGCTAATATCGGAGTCTTGCAGCAGGATCGGTTTCAGGGAATAAGGGGAACGGGTGCCAGCACTCTTTGACAGCTATGAAATCCGCGGCGTGACTCTGAGAAATCGCACGGTGATGGCGCCCATGTGTATGTGGATGGGCGAGCTAGGTGTCACCGCCGACTGGCACTACGTCCATTACGCCACTCGCGCTGCGGGCGGAATCGGCTTGCTGATCGTGGAGGCCTCGGCCGTAGAGCCGCGCGGCCGCATCCGCAACCGGGATTCAGGTATCTGGAGTGACGATCACCTGGAGCCGCACCGCCGCATCGCCGAAGTCGTCAAATCCCACGGCGCGGTCGCCGCGATCCAACTTGCGCACGCGGGTCGGAAATCGGAAACGGTTGAGGATGAAGCCGGACCCGGCGACCCGGTCGCCCCGAGCCCGCTGGCTTTCGCGGAAAATTTCGCCACTCCGCGGGAGATGGACACCGACGACATGCGAATAGTGATGAAAGCTTTTGTCGACGCGGCGGTCCGAGCTGTCGCCGCCAGATACGAGGCCATCGAAGTCCACGGCGCGCACGGATACCTGTTGAGTTCTTTCATTTCGCCGGTGGCCAATCACCGCTCCGATGAATATGGCGGCGACATCAAGAATCGAGCGCAGTACCCATGCGAGGTGGTGGCCGCCGTGCGGGCGGCTATTCCCGAGGACATGCCGCTGCTGGTCCGGGTTTCCGGTACTGACTACGTTAAGGGCGGCAACACCGTTCACGATGTGGCCGTTGCGGCCCGAATGCTCGGTGAGGCCGGGGCGGACATGATCCATGTGAGCAGCGCCGGCCAGACCCTGGACATTCTGCCCAGTCGGAATGTCTATCCCGGATATCAGGTCACGCTTGCGGAGACGATCAGCCGCGAATCGGGAATGCCGGTGGTGGCGGTTGGCAAGATCACCGAACCGCTTATGGCAGAGGAAATAATTCGCAACGAACGCGCCGATCTGGTCGCCCTGGGGCGGGTGCTGCTGCGCGAGCCGTACTGGCCGCTTCGCGCCGCCCACGAACTCGGGGTCGAAACCGAATGGCCGCCCTCCTACGCTCAGGGCGGATTCTGAGGCGCCGCGGGCGGTGGGTGGTCCCGGTCGCGGGTGGCTCCATGGCCCCTGCGAGCATGTAATACGATGAAATCGCCCGGTCGCCCCAGACCCTTCCGCCTGCCAGCCATATCACGGCGGCGAGTGCTTAAGATGCTCGGCGTCGCCGGCGCGAGCGGCGTCGGGTCAGGTGCCGTACCCGTGCGGGCGCTGGCCGCGGGTGACTGCGAGACTGAGTTTTGCACCGACCCGGCGCTCGCAGCCGCCTATGAAGAAGCCGAGGGCGAGATCTACCTCGGTCTGCCGATTTCGGCGGGCGTGCGGATGGGCTCTCGAGTCCGCCAGTACTTCGAAAAAGGCGTCTTGGAACTCGACCTGCTAACCGGACTCGCCGGGCCGGTAAACGCCGGTCAAGCTTTGGTCCAGCACCGCCTGCCGTTTCCCCGACCGGCGGCGCTCGACGCCGATGACGACCACCTATTTTTCCCGGAGACCGGCTACAACGTGAGCTTCGGATTCAAGCTTTATTACGAGCGTCACAGTGGTGAGGAGCGGTTGGGGCTTCCAATCTCGCCAGCCATGGACGAGGGCTTCGCGGATCGCCCGCAGGTGCAGTATTTTGCGCGGGGTCGTCTGGAATGGCACCCTGAACTCGAGGGACTTGAGGAGTACATTCAACTCGGTAGTATCGGTCCGGAACTGCTCCGCCTAGATCAGGGGTCCGTTTTCCTGCCGACCCGGGCGCCGCTGGCGTTTGGCATGCAGGTCCACACGTGGCACGCGCCCGATCCCCAGCTGGTGACCTGGCGGGCGGCTATCGCCGGCGCGACCTGGGTGAAACATCAGGTGAAGTGGAGCGATGTTGAGTCCACCGAAACCGGGATCGACTGGTCGCAGCTTGATGCCTTCGTCGGCGCGGCGGAGCAGTTTGAATTGAAGGTGCTGGTCAGCGTGGTTGAAGCCCCGGCCTGGACGCGTGCCGCCGGCGGGATCGCGGGGCGACCCGACGACCTGGGCAAATTCGAGCATTTCATGCTCCTGATGGCCGAGCGCTATCGGGGCCGGGTGCCGGCATACGAAATCTGGAATGAACCGAACCTGGCGCTCTTTTGGGGTCGCGACGTTGACTATGGCGAATATGCGGAACTGCTGATGGCCGGGTATCGAGGAGTAAAGGCGGCCGACCCTTTCGCGTTGGTGCTGTTCGCGGGATTGGCCCAGAACGGCGCCGGGAACGCGGCCTTCGGTATCAACGACGTTGAATTTCTGCGAGGCGTCTACGCGTACAAAGGTGGCCTGGTCCGGAATTTCTTCGACGTCATGGGCAACCATTCCTACGGCTACCGCTCGTCGCCGTGGGTCGAATTCGACGACTTCGCCCATTCTTCGGAGGTTTTGTACCTGGATCATCCGAGCTTTTATTTCAAGCGGTTCCGCCAAATCCGCCGGGTGATGGAGGAATTCGACGACGGTCGCCGTCCGATGTGGCTGACGGAATTCGGCTGGACGACCGCCAACCGGCACATTGACTTTCCGTTTGGCGACCTCGTCAGCGAGGAGCTGCAGGCCCGATACACGGTAGAGGCATACCGGATGGTCGAGCGAGAATTTCCGTATATCCAAAACATGTTCCTCTTCAATCTCAACTTCCGTACGCTGGGTCGCCCGGAGACCTCCGAACATGGCTTCGGCATTCTGGATACCGATTATTCCCCGCGCCCTGCGTTTACATCGGTACAACAAATGGATAAATCGGTGGTCAGCCCCGGTCGGATCGGTTGATCTAGACGGCAGGCCGAGTCGAGGTTGGTCGCGTTGAGGACCAGTCTGTTGCGACCGGGTCGCCGGGCGCCGGGCAGTCGTCGTCGCGGCCCAGGGACTCTTCCGAAATCGCCAATTTGTGCTCCAGGCCGGTCACGCCGCGATCGACGTCGTCGAATTTGTTCTGGGCGTTGACGAGGTGGCTCCCGAGCACGCCGAGGTTCCGCTGCACTTCGGCTAGGTCAGTCGTGAGGCCGGCTATGCGCTCTCCCTTGGAGTGGGCGCCTTTATCTGGGTATTGCGCTCGATTTTCGGACCGTTCACAGCACTGCGGGACGCGGCCGATCGCCTGGGCGCCGGCGATCTGTCGCAGCGGGTGAGTCTCCCCTACCACGATGAGATTGGAAGGCTCGGAGACTCGTTCAACGCCACCGCCGACCGGCTCGAAACCAACTTGATCGAACTCGAAGAACTGGTGGTTTGCGACGAACTCACCGGCCTGTTTAACCGGCGTGAATTCTCTCGCCGGCTCAACGATGAGGAAATCCAGCGGGCGCACCGTTACGGGCGACCCCTGTCCCTGCTCATCCTCGATCTCGACAATTTGAAGGCCATCAACGACGAACACGGTCATCTGGCCGGCGACCAGGCGCTTAACGATGTCGCCCGGTCGGTCGACGGTCAGGTGAGGCCGGGCGATTTCGTCGCCCGCTACGGTGGCGATGAATTTGTCGTGATGGCTACGGAAGCCGACGCCGACGAAGCGGTGACGATCGCCGAGCGCATTCGCCGCAGCGTTGCCGGTAGCCCTATCCGGCTGGATTCCGGAGAATACGTGAATATGTCCGTCAGCATCGGCATCGCGACTTTTCCGGAGGATGCCGGCACCGCGGGCGATCTCATGCTCGCCGTCGACACGGCCCTTTACAGGGCTAAGCCGCCGGTCGCGACCAGGTCCGCCAGGCGGCTTCCACTCCCGGTTCCGCGGCCACCTCACCTCCCACCCCCATCGATCCGCTCACGTCCTGGGCGGAGTCCTTCACCGGGAAGGTGCACCGGGACTTTCGGATAGTTAGTTAGCCACCTCGACCCGGGTACAAATCCGCTCCACCAGGTCCCAGTTAAGGTCGTAGCCTAGGCCCGGCGCCTCCGGCACTTTCATCTGGCTGTTGACGATCGGCTCTACCCCGACATACATGTCCCCCCACGCCGGGTCGCGGTCCGGGTTAGGGAACGACTCCAGGATCAACCCGTTCGGCACGCCGGCCACGCAGTGGATGTGGATTTGCGGATCGTGATGGGGAGCGACCAACACATTGTGTGACTCTGCATGTGCGGCCACCTTCCTCCACTCAGTGATGCCGCCGGCCTTGGTCGAGTCGAATTGCATGACCCGCACCCCGCTGCGCTCGATCATGTCCTGGCAGCCATGCCGGGTGATCTCCTGCTCGCCCGAGGCCACCGGGATCGCGGTGTTCTCCACCACCCGCCGCAGTCCCTCGATCTGGTCGTACCAGTGCACCGGCTCTTCGTACCAGCGAATCCCCAACGGCTCAAGGCCCTTCGCGGCTTCGATCGCCGTAAGCACGTCCCAGCCCTGGTTGGCGTCCAGCATGATGTCGATTTCCGGGTAGGCAACCCGCACGGCTTCAACCCGCCGCAGGTCCTCGGCTACCTCGCGCCCGACCTTCAGCTTCACCGCGTCGTAGCCGTCTTCGTTTACGTAGACGCCCACCTCTTCCACGAGCCCGGCGATGTCCTTCCCGGCCTCGTAATAGCCGCCGGTCGCGTAAGCCGGCACGACATCGCGGTAGCCACCCAACAGGCTGGCCACGCTCTTTCCGGTCGCCTTGCCCATCAAGTCCCATAGTGCGATGTCGATGCCGGCGATCGCGGTCATGATCGACGCCCGGCCCCAGCCCGATTTGGTCCAGCCGGGGTGGTGGCATAGGGCGAACATCTCCGCCCAGATTCGCTCATATTCAAACGGATCCCGTCCCACGACGATCGCCGGCATCGCCTGCGTCAGAATCTCCGCCACCGACTCTTGCGGCATACCGTGACACTGCGAAATGCCCACCAGGCCGTTGTCCGTGGTGAGCCGCACGATGATCTCCATCGCGCCGGGGATCGGCGAGAGCGACATCCAGAATTCCCGCACCAACGGCTCGCTGCGCAGGAAGACCTCGATGCGTTCCACTTTCATCTAGCCGGCCTCTTCTCTCGGGCGCAGCCCTGAGTCGGGCAGGACTTCGGTGTTGAAGGGATTCCGGGGCACGACGCCGTTAAATACGTCTGCCACCGCCTGCGCCGCCCGTTGCTCCAACTCCAGCACCGAGCCCTCCGAGCAGAACGCCGCGTGGGGCGTCAGGACGCAATTCTTGGCGCTGCGCAGCGGGTGATCGTCCGCCGGCGGCTGGATTTCCGTCACGTCCACCCCGGCCCCGGCGATCTGCCCGGCGTTCAGCGCGTCGGCGAGGGCGAATTCGTCCACGATCTGCCCGCGGCAGGTGTTGATCAGCAGGGCCGAGTCCTTCATCTTCGCCAGCGCCGCCGCGTCGATCAGGTGATGGGTCTCGTCCGTTAACGGCGTGTGCAGGGAGATAAAATCCGACTCTTCGATCAGTCGGTCCAGCGAGATCAACTCGACTCCCGCCGGCAGGTCCGCCGGTTTCAGATAGGGGTCAAACACTCCGATCTCCATCCCGAACGCCGCCGCCCGCTTCGCCGTTTCCCGGCCGATCCGCCCGAACCCGGCTATTCCCATGCGCGACCCTCGCAACCGCACCAGCGGCCGGCCCACCTGCAGGTCCCAGCCGCCCGCCTTGGTGTGTGGGTCGTAGCGGTTGATCCCCCGCACCAGCGCCAATAGCAGCGCCATCGCGTGATCCGCGACTTCCTCCACGCAGTAATCCGGCACGTAGGCCACCGGGATACCGAGTTCCGTGGCCACGTCCACGTCAATGTTGTCAACCCCGATTCCGTATCGCGAGACCACCTTCAGCTTCGGCGCCGCCTTAATTACGTTGGCGGTCGTCAGCGCGAAGCAGGTCAGGATCCCATCTACGTCTCGCGCCAGTGCCACCAACCGGTCCTCATCACCCCGGTCCGCCTCGATGATCTCCACCCCCAGCGGCTCCAGGATTTTCCGCTCCGGTCCGGTATCGGGCCAGATGTAATCCGTTATCAGGACTTTGTACTTGCTCTGGGTCACGGGTTCATCCGATCTCGTTCCAATTCGGACCTCAACCCTAGCGGCGGCCCGGCCCGCCGACAACACGGGCGTGGGCACAGCCCGTCCTTATTCGATGCGCGCACTGACCTTATCGCCCAACCTCCCGCCGTGGCCCGACCTGCGTGCAGGTCGGGATCCCGCCTACCTGCCTCGCCACCCGCGTCCGCTGCTAGAACCAAACAGTCTGTGGATGCCACTAGAT
>CAUYYU010000101.1:0-7311 GCA_963577415.1 Chloroflexota bacterium | reverse complement strand
GCAGGGAGGCGATGCCGTGGTGGGTGACGCGCCTAACTGTCAGGGAAGGAGTCTCGGTGGGGGGCGGGGGCGGCAGAGGGCGGGCGGCGCGGACGAGCATCCAGGGGCGGAGGGTCAGGAGCCAAACGCCAGCCAGCGATGGGAGCCAGAAACCGAGCGAGGCGATGATGAGGGCGAGGCCGAGGAGCATCCCGGAGGCGGACCAGAGGAGGCCGGCCGGTCGTGGGCGCCAGGTCCGGATTGGGGGATGGCTCTGGAGCAGGAAACGCCGGGCCTGAAGGCGGCAGGCGTGATCGAGGTCGTCGGCGATGAGGAGGCCGTCGGCGGCGACGGCGGCGTGGACGGTGACAGCGGCCCCGGCGAAGGGGGTGGCGCCGAGGAGGCGGCGGGTGGCGTAGGTGGCGGTGATGACGGTGCCGTCAACCACGGGTATGCCCAGGCAGGTGGCGCCTCTCATAAGCCCCGGCTCAAGACGGAGGAGGCGTAGCGCGGGCGGCGGCGACCCAGGAGCGCCCGCAGCAGGCCGGGGCGGCGATGCGGATGGGCACGAGATCTACCCCCGCGCCGGGAGCGGTAAAAGCGGAGCCCGGCAGCCCAGTTGTTGATTCGGCAGAGGCGCTCGAGGGTGAGGATGTCGCGATCGCCGGAAGAGTGCTCGACGGCTTCCCAGATGGCTTTTATGTAGGAGGAACCGGCGCCGCCCTGCCCGATGCCGGCGCTGACGAAACTGGCCTGCAGGAGCCGGCAGGCGCGGGCGGTGCGCCGGCGATGGGAAAAGAGGATGATCGCGATGAAGGGACCCGGAAGGAGGGCGACGGCGAAGGCCCAGGCGAAGATGAGGAAGGAGCGGTCGGCGTTGACGACGGCGAAGAGAAGGAGGCCGGCGAGGACGATGAGATCGAGAAGGCCGATGGCGGCGGCCCAGCGCCAGGAGCGGTCGGTGGCGGAGACACGGCGGGCGTAGGCGACCATCTCGGCCTCGAACTCGGTTTGCAAATAGGCAAGTTCGCCGTCGCTGAGCGGATATGGGCTATAAACATCTAGCCGGAAGAGGCCGCCGTTGGGGTCGAGGGCGGTGAGGTCAGCATCGAAAAACGTAGCTGCGCGGTCGGGCATGGGGACGACGAAGGCGTCGACGGGCCGGGCGTCCCGAGCCGGGTCGGCAGATGTGGGGGTGGGACCGGAGGCCGGATTCTGATAGATAGTTGAGATGGTCGCCTCCACGCGCGGAAATGGGCGAACATTACCCTGGGAGATATTTTAGACGTGGCCAGAGTGAGGACAGATTAGCGGCTTCATGAGCACCGGAGGAAAAATAAGGCGAGGGACGGGAGGCCACGACGTGATCGTGGTGGGGGCCGGGCATGCCGGCTGCGAGGCGGCGCTGGCGTCGGCGCGCCTGGGGGCGCGGACGCTGCTGGTGACGATGAACCCAGCGCTGGTGGCAGGAATGCCGTGTAATCCGTCGATCGGCGGCCCGGCGAAAGGTCACCTGGTGCGGGAAATCGATGCGCTGGGCGGGGAGATGGGGCGGAATACGGATCGTACGCAGTTGCAGATCAGGATGCTGAACACGGGCAAAGGACCGGCGGTGAGGGCGCTGCGGGCGCAATGTGACAAGTGGATGTACGGGCGGGAGATGCAGAAGGTGCTGGCACGGCAGGAGAACCTGGAGGTGCGGCAGGGCTCGGTGGCCAGATTGATCTGGGAGAAGGCGGCGAGCGGACCGGCTCAATGGCGGGTGCTGGGGGTGATGACGGAGCTGGGACGGCGATTCTGGGCAGAGAAAACGATCATTACGACGGGGACGTTCCTGAACGGGCGGATCATCGTGGGGGAGACAAGCTATGCGGCGGGAAGGGCGGGAGAGGGACCGGCCCTGGGGCTGTCGGAGGACCTGGTGGAGCACGGGTTTGAAATCGGCCGGCTGAAAACTGGCACGCCGCCGCGGATCGATGCCCGCACGATTGATTTCACGAATACTGAGTTGCAGCCCGGCTCGGCGGAGCGGTTGAGCTTCAGCTTCGATCCGCCGCCGGAGAACGGACTGGCCGAGATCGCGCCGAATTCGATCTACCCGGGAGTGGAGAATCACGACTGGCGATTGCAGATGGCCTGCTACGCGGTACACACGAACGTGGGGACGCACGATCTGATCCGAGCGAACCTGCACCGGGCACCGCTGTTTAACGGGTCGATTGAGAGCACGGGCCCGCGCTATTGCCCGTCGATCGAGGACAAGATCGTGCGGTTCGCCGATAAGGAGTCGCACCAACTTTTCCTGGAACCGGAGGGGTTCGCGACGGAGCAGGTGTATGTGCAGGGGGCTAATACCAGTCTGCCGGAAGATGTCCAGCTGGCGATGCTGCGGACCATCCCGGCGCTGGCGAAGGTGGAGATGATGCGGGCCGGGTACGCGATCGAGTACGACTACGCGCCTTCCCAACAAATCAGGGCGAGCCTGGAGACGCGGCGGGCTGAGGGGCTGTATCTGGCGGGACAGATCAACGGCACGACGGGCTATGAGGAGGCGGCCGGACAGGGGCTGGTGGCAGGGATAAACGCGGCGCTGGGGACCCGGGGGGAGGAGCCGGTGGTGCTGGGGAGGGATGAGGCGTACCTGGGGGTGATGATCGATGATTTGATTACGAAGGAAATCGACGAGCCCTATCGCCTGCACACGTCGCGGGCGGAGTACCGATTGCGTTTGCGGCAGGACAACGCGGACCTGCGGTTGACTCCGCTGGCGGCGCGGATCGGGCTGGCGGAGGAGTCGCGGGTGAGGCGGTGGCGGCGGAAAGTGGCAGGGATCGAAAAGGCGGAGGAATGGCTTTCGGCGGCGCGAATCCGGCCGGGGGAGGCGAGCGCGGCGGCGCTGCGGAAGATCGGCAGCGGTCCCATCAGTGAACCGACGCCGGCGAGGGAGTTGCTAAAAAGGCCGGGGATGAAGCTGGCGACGTTGCGGGAGCTGGCCGGGGCAGGCCCGGTGACGGCTGAGGTGGCGGAACAGGTGGAGCTGGAGGTGCTGTATGAGGGCTACGTCCGGCAGCAGGACCGGATTGTGGAGCGCAGCCGGAAGCTGGAGGGGGCGCCGATTCCGCTGGAGTTCGATTTCGCGATGGCGAAGGGTCTGCGCACGGAGGCGCGACAGAAGCTGGAGAAGGTGCGGCCGGCGACGCTGGGACAGGCGGGACGGATAAACGGGGTGACGCCGGCGGATATCTCGGTATTGATGGTGTATATGAAACGGGCGGAGCGGGTTTAGGGGAGGTCGGATGGTGGGGTGGACACGGCGAGCCCGAGGAGAGGGAGAAGATCGCTGAGGGAGCGGAGATCGGGGTTGGGGGGAGGAGGCAGGGGCGAACCGTCGCGGCGGATGCTGAGAGCGCAGAGGCCGGCGGCGAGGGCGGTGCGGACGGACTCGGGGCTGTCGTCGATGAGGAGAATCTGGGCCGGCGGCCGGCCGGAGGCGGCGATGAGGGCGTCCCAGAATTTGGGATCGTCTTTCTGGTGGCCAAATTCGCCGGAATAGTAGGAGCGATCGAGATAAGGGGTGAGCCGGAGGGAATCGAGGTCGGGAGCGGGATCGTGCCAGCGACCGGTGGCGAGGGCGACCTCCAGTCCGGCGTGACGCACGGCCTCAAGGACTGGGACGGAGTCGTCGTAGGCGCACATGGCGGCGACGTCGTTGATGCGATCGTCGATGCGGCGGGCGAGGGAGTCGTGGGGATCGTCGACGCCGAGAATAGACAGGGCCCGGCGGACGACGTTCAGATAGGCGGCGGCCTGGGTGGGGTGGCGCTGGCCGTTCTGAAGGTAGTCGTCCCAGGCTTCGTCGTAGGCGGTGCGGGCCCGGGGGCGAGGGAAGGGATGGCCAGCGGCCCGGAGAAGATCGACATGAGCTCCGATGGGGTCGAGGGTTAGCCGGATAAGGGTGTAATCGAGATCGAACAGGCAGAGGCCGACGGACTGGAAGGGGCGGGGCGGGGGCGGAGTCAAAGGCGGGCGAGGTGCTATTCGCCGGCGCCGTCCGCGTCATCCGCACCGGAGTCCTGCTCGCCGGCTTCGGTCTCGTCCATTTCCTGGCCCTCGGCGCCGACGGCTATGGCCTCGTCTTCGTCGTCTATGTCATCCATATCCTGGCCGTCACGACCGTCGCCGGAGACGGCCAGGCCGGCCACCAACTCGCCCTTGTTGAGACGCATGACGATGAGGCCGGCGGCGTAACGACCCATGGGGCGGACCTCGGAAAGACTGAGGCGGATGAGGCGTCCCTGAGTGGAGAGGAGCATGATGTCCTGATCGGGATCGGCGACGACGCGGGCGGCGACGACGGGGCCGGTTTTGTCTTTGAGGCCGATGGCCTTGAGGCCCTTGCCGCCGCGACTCTGGCGGCGGAACTCCTTGACGGGCATCTTCTTGCCGTAACCATTTTCGGTGACGACGAGGACGTAGTCGCCCTCGGAGGTGAGGTCGACGCTGATGACCTGGTCGCCTTCGTTGAGGCGGATACCGCGGACGCCGCCGCTGGTGCGGCGGCTGCTGCGGACGCCCTGTTCGTGGAAGTGGATGGCCATGCCTAGACGGGTGAAGAACATGACGCCGTTGTCGCCGTCGGAGAGGCGGACCCAGCCGAGTTCGTCGTCGTCGTCGAGGTCCATGGCCAGGAGGCCTTTTTTGCGAACGGTGACGTAGCGGGTGAGGGCGGTGCGTTTCACCTCTCCGTTGACGGTGCCCATGATGAGGTTTTCGCCGGCTTCGAAGTTCTCGATGGCGAGGGGGGCGGAGATGCTTTCGCCGGGTTCGAGCTGAATGATGTTGATGAGAGCGACGCCGCGGGCGTCACGTCCCATCATGGGAATTTCGTAGCAGCGGAGGCGGTAGGCGCGGCCGCGATTGGTGAAGAAAAGGAGATGGTCGTGACTGTGAGTGGTGAGGAAGTGGGTGATTTCGTCTTCTTTGACGGCGAGGCCGCGGATACCTTTGCCGCCACGACCCTGGGTTCGGAAGACGGTTAGGGGCTGACGCTTGGTGTAGCCGCGGAGGGTGATGGTGACGACGCAGTCTTCGTCGGGCACGAGGTCCTCGAGGGCGAGTTCGCCGCTGAGCTCGGGGACGATGGTGGTGCGGCGATCGTCGCCGAAGCGCTCGCGGATTTCGAGGGTCTCTTCCTTGAGCACTTTGTGGACGAGGGTGATGTCGCCGAGGAGCTCGGTGAGCTCGGCGATGCGGGCCTGAATTTCGACGAGCTCGTCGCGGAGCTTCTGAGCCTCGAGGGCGACGAGGCGGCGGAGCTGCATGTCGAGGACGGCGTTGGCCTGGACCTCGCTGAGGTCGAATCGCTTGCTGAGCTTGTCGCGGGCGTCATCGGTGGTGTCTGCGTTGCGGATGAGTTCAACGACCTCGTCGATGTTGTCGAGGGCGGTGAGGAAACCGAGAAGGAGGTGTTCGCGTTCGTTGGCGCGGTTGAGGTCGAAACTGGCGCGCCTGGTGATGACGATTTCGCGGTGACGGACGAACTCGGTGAGGATGTCGCGAAGGCCGAGGGTGCGGGGTTGGCCATCGACCAGGCAGACCATATTGACGCCGAAGGTTGTCTGGAGGGACGTGTGCTTGAACAGCAGATTCTGGACCTGGAGGGGGTGGGCGTCGCGCTTGAGATCGATGACGATGCGCATGCCGTCGCGGTCGGACTCGTCACGCAGGTTGCTGACGCCCTCGATGGTCTTGCCGCGGACGAGATCGGCGATTTTTTCGACGAGGGTTGACTTATTGACCTGGTAGGGGAGCTCGCTGATGATCAGGCGGGTGCGGCCGTCGTCGTCTTCTTCCTGACCTACCCGGCCGCGCACGAGGATGCCACCGCGGCCGGATGAGTAGGCCTCGCGGACGCCGTCGGCGCCGATGATGCCGTGGGTGGGAAAGTCGGGGCCGGTGACGATTTTGGTGAGTTCGTCAAAGGAAAGGTCGGGCTCGTCGATGAGGCGGATGATGGCGTTGGCGACTTCGCGAAGGTTGTGGGGAGGCATATTGGTGGCCATGCCGACGGCGATGCCGGTGGTGCCGTTGACGAGCAGGTTGGGGAGACGGGCGGGGAGGACTTCGGGCATTTCGGCGGTGGCGTCGAAGTTGTCGACGAAATCGACGGTGTCGCGGTCGATGTCGGCGAGCATGACTTCGGCGAGGCGGGAGAGGCGGGCCTCGGTGTATCGCATGGCGGCGGGACGATCGCCGTCGACGGAGCCAAAATTGCCCTGGCCGTCGACGAGCATGTAGCGGAGGGAGAAAGGTTGGGCCATGCGGGCGAGGGCGTCGTAAATGGCGGTGTCGCCGTGGGGATGATATTTGCCCATGGTCTCGCCGACGATGCGGGCGCACTTGCGGTACTGGCTGGTGGCGCGGGCGCCGAGGTCCTGCATGGCGTAGAGGATGCGGCGCTGCACGGGTTTGAGGCCGTCGCGAACGTCCGGGATGGCTCGGGAGACGATGGTGCTCATGGCGTAGTCGAGGTAGGCCTCGCCCATCTCGACTTCGAGTTCGATCTGCTCTACTTTGCCAATCCCGGAGTCATCCAAAGACGTACTCCCTCCGGTCCTCCACTAGCGGGAACGATGTCGGCGCGGGTAAATGCAAGGTGCTAATCGGCGACGTGATAGTCGCCGCTGAGGCCGCCGGTCTTGCTGACGAGGTGGATATCCT
This sequence comes from Chloroflexota bacterium, assembly GCA_963577415.1. GTDB lineage: Bacteria > Chloroflexota > UBA11872 > UBA11872 > VXNJ01 > JASLPR01. The sequence continues at coordinate 612 of CAUYYU010000101.1, read as the reverse complement.
CGACGCGCATGGCTTTGTCGATGGCTTTGCACATGTCGTAAAGGGTAAGGGCGGCGCCGCTGACGGCGGTGAGGGCCTCCATCTCGACCCCGGTGCGGGCGGAGGTGGTGACGCGGGCGGTGATCTGAACCGAGTGCTGCTCGGGGACGGGGCTGAGTTCGACTTCGATGGAGTCGATGGGTAGAGGATGGCAGAGTGGGATGATGTCGGAGGTGCGCTTGGCGGCGGTGATGCCGGCGATCTGGGCTACGCCGAGGACGTCGCCTTTTTTGAGCCCGGTGGCGCGACCGGTGGCCTGGTCGACGATCATCTGGAGGGTGTCGGGGCGCATGGTCACGCGGCCACTGGCGACGGCGGTGCGGAGGGTGGTGGGTTTGGCACCGACGTCGACCATGCGGGCGCGGCCGTCGGAGTCCAGATGGGTGAAGGTCAAGGCCGGTGAGCCATGGGGCGCGCTGGCACGGCGGGACGGGTGTTTGATGGGGCAAACATTGTGTAATTCTACCAGAAAACATGGGTTTTCGGTCGATTTCGCCGCTTGTGAAGGGTGTGGGTGGGACGGTGGCGGGTATGAGTCGCTGGAGACGGAGCGCGGGACGTGGGGCAGGTACA
>CAUYYU010000100.1:0-7319 GCA_963577415.1 Chloroflexota bacterium | reverse complement strand
CTCGCCAAGCCTGACGATTTCTTCGGGGGGATCACTCCCGAACCTCGCCGCAGGAATTCCGAGGAGCGCCGCGAAGCGGGAACGCATGGGCGCCACCGACTTGAGGTAAGCTTCATGGGAAGAAGTGTCATGGGCCCATTTCGAAGGCCGCTCTTCGACAACTCGCGCGATCTCCTGGTCGAGCCAGGCGGTCCACTCGTGGAAGAGCGCGGGCGGATTTTCGAGTCGCTCCGTCCCTGCGAGCACCTCCGGAGGCGCAGACTCCGTGGTGGTGGGAGCGGACCCGGCGGGCCCTGCCCAAACCACAGCGATCGCGAGGAGCGGCCCTATGAGTGGAACGCGGCGCCCGATGATCGCCGCCACCGAGCCAGCCTTCTGGCGGGCTGGTTCAGACATCGGCAGGGACGGAGTATTGGTTCTTGTTTTGCCTCTTGAGCAACTTGTTGGCGGGTCCGGAACCCTCACCGGCAAACTGTTCGGTCTTGTCATCGAAAGCGAGTTTGGCATGACCGACTCGGGTTGCAATGTTTCCCAGGTGCACCAATGCCGTGCTGGCGTGGAGAAGTTCAACGTCTGAATTCGGGGCTTTGCGCGTCTTGATGGAGTCGACGAAGTTCTCCTGGTGCCAGGGATCGGGATGGCGACCGTGCTTTTCGGCCGCGACTTTGCCTCCTGCCGTGAAGGCCTGCCATCCGCCGCCGTGGCGCCCGATCACCATTTGTTCCTTCGAGCCATAGAGCTCGATCCGCGTTGCACAATGCGGCCAGTGGGGGAAGACGTCCGCGTTGCGATTGGTGATCTTTCTCATGTAACCCGGGTAGTTGGTTTGCTCCATCGTGACCACCATCCCGGGAAACTCGAACTGGATGACCTGGGTATCCGGCACCTCCGCGTCGTCGCCTTTGAAATGCAGACGGCCACCGGATGCCGCGACCGATCGAGGCATCCCGGGATCGCCAAGCAGCATGCAGGCCAGGTCGATCTGGTGAATCCCGCAGGCGGCCAGATCTCCGCCGGAGAAATCCCAGAACCTGTTCCAGTGGGCGTGAAAGATTCGCGAATGGTAGGGGCGCTCCGGAGCGGGGCCGAGCCACCTCGCCCAGTCGAGGTCAGCGGGCTGCGGCTGCGAGTTGCCCAGGCGAAATGATCCCCCGGACTGCAAGTTGTAAATCTTGGCGAGGTGAATATCGCCGATCTTTCCGCTGCGAATGTATTCCAGCGCGGCCAGGTTGTAGGGCCCGCTGCGGTTCTGGGTGCCCACCTGCACGATGCGCTTGTGTTTGCGCGCGGCCTTCACCAGCATGCGGCCCTCGAACATATTGTGCGAATGTGGCTTTTCGACGTAGACGTCCTTGCCGGCCTGGCAGGCCATGATGGAGAGCGGGCTGTGCCAGTGGTCGGGCGTCGCGACGATGACCGCGTCGAAATCTTTCGCTTCGAGCAAGTCCTCAACCCGTTTCAATTTCTTGGGAACTTTCCCGTGCTGGAGCTCCGCGATGGCTCGGGCGGAGCTCTCCAGGCGACTGTCGAGCAGGTCGCACACATGCGTAATCTGCGCGTCCTCGCGGCCTGCAAAACTGGCCGCGAGCATGTTGCCCCGGCCGCCGCAGCCGATCAGCGCCAGGCGCACCGTCTCGCCCGGGCTACGCGGCGCTGCGATGGCCGGAAAGGCAAGCGAGGCCGCGGTTGCCGCCCCTGTGCGTTTCAAAAACCGGCGGCGGCTCGAGCCGATGGACGCTTCCTTGGCGAGGTGATCAGAGGGCGTGTCATCCATTACTTCAGGCTGACAGATCCCACCCGATCCTCCAAGTGCGAAAGACCGCGACGGACACGCTGAGATATGAAACGGCTCGCCTCCGTCTGCATCGCCGGCCGTTCGCCGCCGCTACGCGTTCGGTTTCACTCCGAACTGATGTAGCACGTTGCGAAGCAAGGTGCGCATGCGCGCGTCGGCGGAGAGCGTCCATCCGGATGGAATCGCCCCGGCATGAAAGACCTCTCCACCCCGCGGACGTTTCCAGTAGATCATCTCCGCCGCTACCCCGTCGACGAGCTCGGTGGGCTGCAGGAAATAGTCCAGGATCCCGCCCCGGCCCGGCTTGATCAGGCCCCTCGCCAGGGTGACCATGCCGCGGGGATCTTCCTCGGGAAGGGTCGCGCCGGGTGGAACCGTTTTCGTCATTCGTCCGATCGTGCTCAGACGCACGTCCCATTCGTGGTAGATCGCGCGGGGATAGTCTCCCTTCTCGGCGTGCCCGAAGGTGTCGCCTTTCTTCAATCCGACCTCTTCCGGTTTGGTGAAGAGGAAATGCTCCGGTTCATCGAGATGATAAACGCCGGTGTTTTGACTCCAACCGATTCCGATGAGCCCGATGAGGTCGGCAGGGGAATGACCGCAGAACTGGGGCAGACAGCCGCGCTTCTTGTCCTGGCTGTGATAAATCTCGCCGACGGTGCATCCGGGACGGCCACCGGTGGCCGGACCGAGATTCAGCTTGCGGCATTCCATCACGGTTCCGGCGGGGTCGAAGGAGACGCGCCATAACATCGTATTACCAGTCAGGGCCATCACTTTACCTCCGGCCTGCAGATAGCGATCGACCGCGTCCATCGCTTCGCCCGACCAGTACTCGCTGTGACCGTTCATCACCAACGCCTGGTAGCCTTTGAGTAAATCGGGGTCACGGTGCAGATCCAGGTCGGTGACGACGTCATAATCGTATCCCGAGTGGTCACCGTAATGGCCGTCGAGCCAGCGATGGGCGAACAGTTCACCGCGCATCAAGTGGCTGTAGCCCACCTCGGGCGGGCTGTAGAGAACGGTGGGACCGGAGTTGGGCCACGGCATGTTCAGGCCCATGTAGTAGGTCGGCTGCCCGGGGTGATGGTTTTCGTACATGCTGTAGGCCGGCGCCTCCGCCACGCAATTCCCCCATCCATTGGCGCCGACAAAGGGCCGGCCGCGGAACGGGACGGGAAACGGCACCGCATTGTAGGCGATCCAGGTGTTGCTCGAGCAGAGCACAAGCAGCGGGGCCCTGGGGCGGGTCTTGGGTCTTCGGACGATGAAGGTGACGTGATACTGCAGCGCTTCGTCCCCCTCGGCATAGTCGTAGCGACCGACGTAAATACCGGACTTGGCGTCCTCCGGAATCTTGTACTGGTGGGTGATTCGCCAGCGACAGTCGTAGAGATCATCGGTCGCGAAGCGGAGACCGTGTCCGCGCCGCGGGTCTTTCGCAGGATCATAGGCCGTGTCGAAGCGGCCGACCTTCGAAGCGTCGAAGCTCGGTCCCCCGATCATCCAGGTGGCATGGTTGATGATCCTGCCGGTGCGTGCCTCTGGCCCCACGTCCGCGACCGTGTCGCCGTTTTCTTCAACGAAGGGCCAGCATGCAAGGAGACCATCTTTCGACGGGGGTTCGAGCGCCTGGGCCTTGAAGCGCGCTGTCACCTCCGTGGATGAAAGGGCGCGCGAATAGATGGCCGGCATCGCCAGATCGCCATCGAGAAACCGGCTCGCCACACCGTTCTCTCCGTAGGCGCCGAGTCGCAGTGGCACGGCTCCCGGCCGGACCGGACCGGCGACTGGCCAGGTGCCAGCCTTCTCACCGTTGATCCAGAGCGTCGCGGTCTTGCCATCCCAGGTGGCGACAACGTGACTCCACTTTTTAAGGGCCAGTCCTGGCCCCGTAAAACCATGGGATTCGTCGTATTTGCCGCCGTCGCCCAGATAGAGTTCGACGGTGCCCTTGGGTCCGATAAACAACCCGATGCCGCCGGCATTCGGGTAGTCGTGCTGCGTGATCAGTCCCTGGTAGGTGCCCTGATGCCATAGGCGGACCCAGCATTCGAGCGAAAGCGCCTTGAGCGGCGACTCGGTTGGCAGTGCGCGTTCGACGTGAATGTAGGAGCCGGGATGAATGGGTTGGGGCGTCGGCTGCGCCTGCGGAAACTCGTGGAGCACGACGTCCTCGTCGAGATTATCGACCTCGCCATCCAGCCGGCAGATGCGTAGTCGATTGGGCACCGTGCTGGAAGTGCGAAAGTGAATCGTCTCGCCCGCGGCGATGCTTTTCTCCGCGTAGGCGTGCAAGCCGGGCAACTCGAGGGCCCGATGCGTTGGGATTGAATCTGTTGCCGTTGTCTTGGGCAATTTGCCCAGCGCCTGCGCGACGGCCGGTGCCGGACCGACTACGGTTGCGCCAGCCGCGCCGGCTACGGATGTTTTCAAGAACTCACGACGATCGGGCTTGGCCATAGGGTGTTGTCTCCGATTGAGTGCGCCCTTTGGTGGGGTAGGGACACCTTCCACCCCTAATACCATTCAGTTATTCATGTCACGACGAAGTTTCGCTAGTTTAGGCCGGCCATCGTCAGTCGGGAGCAATGGGCGAAGCCCCTGCACTGCGCGAAGCCCCTGGGAGGGCGGAGAGCTGATTCGCATTGATTTGGCCGGGGCTTGCCTCTCTACTGCGGGAAGCGATGAAGAACAGCAACCTTTCTCCCCGGCGGGGCTTTCTGAAGAGCAGCGGCAAGGCCACGATCGGGCTCACGATATTGCAGTCGGGGTCCGCGCGCACGTTCGCCGCCAACGAAAAACTGAATCTCGCCTCGATCGGAGCGGGGGGCCAAGCCGCCGGCGACATCCAGGCGCTATCGTCGGAGAATTTCGTGGCTCTCTGTGACGTGGATTGGAACCGAGCCGCATCCATGTTCCGAAAGCACCCCAAGGCCAAACAGTACCGGGACTATCGCGTGATGCTCGACGAAAGGTCCAAGGAGATCGATGCGGTGGTGGTTGCGACCCCCGACCACCATCACTTCCATGCCTCCATGACTGCGCTGCTGCACGGGAAGCCGGTCTACTGCGAAAAGCCGCTCACCCACACCGTCGAGCAGGCCCGCACCGTGACCCTGGCCGCGCGCAAGGCCGGAGTGCCGACCCAAATGGGCAACGCAAGGCAAGCCGCCGATTACACCCGGGTGGTCCAGGAATTCGTGATGGACGGTGCGATCGGCCAGGTCCGCGAGGCGCACATCTGGACGGACCGGCCCTCGCGCGGTCTGTTTGGGGAGTACTGGCCGCAGGGGGTGGGCCGTCCTCCCGATCAGCCGCCGGTTCCTGGTCACCTCAATTGGGATCTCTGGCTCGGGCCCTCCCCCGAACGGCCCTATCATCCGGCCTACCTTCCCTTCAAGTGGCGGGGATGGTGGGACTTCGGAACCGGTGCGCTGGGCGACATCGCTTGCCATTTCTTCGACCCGGTCTTCCGCGCCCTCAAACTGGGTGCCCCGACAAGCGTGGAGGCGTCATCCACCCGCGTGAACAAGGAGACCTATCCGGTCGGATCGATGATCACTTACGAGTTTCCGGCCCGGGACAAGATGGCTCCGGTGAAGCTCGTGTGGTATGATGGCGGTTTTCGTCCGCCGCGTCCGGAACTCGTCCCGGACGGGGTCGTGATGGGGACCAATGGCATTTTGCTGACCGGTGACAAGGGCCTGCTCTTGAGCGGATGGGACGACGGCTGGCACCTCTATCCGGAGAAGCGGGCCAAGGAGTACGGCGCCCCGCCAAAAAAACTCGCTCGATCTCCGGGACATCACCAGGAGTGGATCAATGCCTGCAAGGGGGGAGCAAAGCCGGGCGCGAATTTCGAAGTGGCCGGTCCCCTGACGGAAGCAGTTCTGCTCGGAAACGTCGCCCTCCGGCCCGAACTACGGGAAGATCTCACCCAGCGAAAACTGGAGTGGGATGCCAAGCGGATGCGCTTCACCAACTACGAGAAAGCGAACGCATTCCTCAAGCGGGAATACCGAAAGGGTTGGGAGATCTAAAGAGCCTGAACCGCAGCGGGGCGGCAAGAGCTCTGCTTCGTCGCTCCGCGAAGCGAGTAATCCTGCCATGAGAATCAAATATTCCACCTGGGATGAATTCACCACCGAGCGAAGAATAGAGGGACAGGTCATCTTTGTTTTGGGCATCTATATTTTGTGCTCTCACGAGACATCAACTTTGCCAAGCGCATCACGGTAGATTTTTCTTGCGGACGTGGTCCAGGGCAGGTTGGATGGTACCGATATGAAAAGAGCGCACCTTCATTTATTCGGTTTGGCCCTCGGCTTGGCGCTTCTGGCAGGTCAGGCGAACGCGGCGGTGTTGGCAAACCCGGGGCTTGCCTATACCTACACCTATGGAAGCAATTTAAGTGGTCCAGCCGCCTCCGCCGGCTTCGGCGCGGTTGCTGAAAATGCGAGCCCATCTGTCCTGAACGACGGGTTTTTCACCACTCAGGCGGAGATTGACGCGGATGGTGGGGCGACGACTGCCGGGTATTACCTTAACGGCGGTGGACCCTTGGGCGGCATCATTTTTGGAACTGGCGCCGGGAACAATCGTAGTATCACCGTCGACCTTGGATCGATGCAAAATCTAGGTCCGGTGGACATGTATTATGTGGCTCATGGTGCAGACACGGTTGACGTCCCGTGGCAGGTCGACGTGATCATCGACGGCGGCGCGCCGATCAGTTTCAACCCGTTTGATATCAGCGCTACGGCGCGAATTTCTGCACAGGGCCGCACAGGTGACGCGCGAATGTCAACAATCGATCTGACGGGACAATCAGGTCAGATCGTCGTGTTGGACTTCTATTCGGATGGACGAACGGATCTGGCCGGTGGCGGTTCGCAAAGCTGTTGTGGCGGCGAATGGACAGGCCTGAACGAAATCGTCTTTGTTCCCGAGCCGGCCACCGCGACCATGGCGCTGCTGGGATTGGGCGGTTTGTTCGTGCGCCGCCGTCGTCGTCACTGATTTCACGATTGCTGAGAAAACGGAAACCATTTGTCCGACGCCTTTTGCGTGGCGGCGGGCTGAACTGGTCGGCGCCCAAGCGACTGGCACGATCGGAGAGGTCGGTGCCGCTGGGCGAGCCTCCCGTGACCCATGGAGGAGAATGACAAGGAAAGCGATCAGTTCCACAATGAACACAATCAGAAATGCCACGAAGGCGATGTTGGCGGTGGCGCTTCTGGCAGGTCAGGCGAACGCGGAGGTGTTGGCAAACCCGGGGGCTGCCTATACCTACACCTATGGAAGCAATTTAAGTGGTCCAGCCGCCGCCGCCGGCGCCGGCGGGGTTGCTGAAACGGCGAGCCCATCTGTCCTGAACGACGGGTTTTTCACCACTCAGGCGGAGATTGACGCGGATGGTGGGGCGACGACTGCCGGGTATTACCTTAACGGCGGTGGACCCACCGGCAGCATTTTTGGAACTGGCGCCGGGAACAATCGTAGTATCACCGTCGACCTT
>CAUYYU010000099.1:0-7352 GCA_963577415.1 Chloroflexota bacterium | reverse complement strand
TTCCCCGCGTCATATCCGAACCGCACGTTGGTCATCGGATTCGTGCCGGCGTACATCCAGCGCGTCACATCCGCCCCCATCTCCCGCACCGCGTCGTCAAAATCAATCGAGTTGCCGAACGAGCGATGCATCGGCTCGCCCTTCTCATCCATAACTTTTTCGTAAACGAACAGATTCTCGTATGGCGCCCGATCCTCCAGCGTCACGCTCATGAACAGCATCGAGTAGAACCACAGCCGGATTTGCTCCCGCATTTCCAGCACGAACTCCGCTGGATACCACTTGTGCCAGGCCGTGTCCGGCTTCGACTGGTCCTCATACATGTAATCGAGCGTCGCAAACGGCACGATTCCCGCGTCCAGCCAGCAATCCCCCACCTCCGGCACCCTCTCGACCTCGCCGCCACAATCAGGGCAGTGAATTCGCACATCGTCGATCCAGGGCTTATGCAATTCCGGCAGCGAATCGACGATCGCCGGGTCCACTGCCAGCTCTCCCAGTTCTTTCACCGACCCCACCACCGTCACCTTCCCGCAATCCGTGTTTCCGCAGCGGTAAAACGGCAACGGCAGACCCCAGTACCGCTTTCGCGATATCGCCCAGTCCCCCATGTTATCCAGCCAGTCCTGCATCCGTTTCCCGGCCGATTCCGGCACCCAGTTCACCTTCGCCGCCGCCGCCTTCATCCGCGGTCGAATCTCGTCGCAGGCCAGGAACCACTCATCCACGTGGGTGAAGACGATCTCCTCCTTGCACCGCCAGCAGACCGGATAGCGATGCACGTAGTCTCCCGAGCCGAACAGCCGCCCCTTCTCCTCCAGCGACTCGAGGATCAGATCCGTCGCTTCCAGCACGTTCAGGCCTTCCAGCGGACCGAAGCCCTCCATATACCGGCCCTCGCCGTCGATCGGTTTCACCACCGGCAGCCCCTCGTCCTTCCCCAGCGCGAAGTCCTCCACACCCGATCCCGGCGCGATATGGACTATCCCCGTCCCCTCCTCCTCCGAAACCTCGTCCCAGCTGACCACCCGATGTTCAATTCCCGCCTGTGCCGGCAGCTCATCCCACGGCCCCCCGTACCTCAGCCCAACCAGTTCCGATCCCATCACCTCCGCCAGCACTTTGTGGTCGCCCGGCAAAACGGTTTGCACCGTGCCCTTGGATAGGTAATAAACCTCCCCGCCAACCTCCGCCTTCACATAGGGCAACTCCGGATGCACCGCGCAGGCCACGTTTCCCGCAAGCGTCCACGGCGTCGTCGTCCAGACCAGCAGGTATTCATTCTCCCGCTCGGCGATCGGAAAACGCAGCGTAACCGCCGTATGGGTCGTTTCCTGGTAGGTGTCGGTTCCCACCAGCTCATGCTGAGAAAGCGTCGTCCCGCAGCGGATGCACCATGGCATCACCCTGCCGCCCCGCTGCACCCAGCCGTGCTCGTTGCACTTCTTCAAAAACGCCCAGATGTGCTCGATGTTCGCGTCGCTGTGCGTGTAGTACGAGTTCTCCCAATCCATCCACATCCCCAGCCGCCTCGACTGCGCCGTGATCCGTTCCGAAAATCGATCCACCCGCTCCTTACACGCCCGCGAGAACTCGGCCAGCCCGTACTCCTCGATCTCCCGCTTCGAATTCAGCCCCAGGTCCCGCTCCACCTCCACCTCCACCCACAGCCCCTGGCAATCGAACCCATTCTGATAGCGCTGCGCGTAGCCCCGCATCGCCTTGTAACGTTGATAGACATCCTTATATGTCCGGCCCCAGGCGTGGTGGACGCCCATCGGATTGTTCGCCGTTATCGGCCCGTCGATGAACGAAAATATCTCCCCGTCGCGGTTCTTTTCATTCAGCGCGCGGAAACTATCCCGCTCGCCCCACAGTTCAAGGATGCTCTCCTCAAGCTCATTGAATTCGGGGACTCGGGCCGGTCTTTTGAACATCCCCGCCCGCTACTCTTCTTCCACCGGCGGCGCGTCCGCGCGCGGCTTCACTTCCGGATCGTCCAGCGCGATCTCCACCCTGCGATTGATCCTGCCTTTGTTGCTTCCGCCCAGAATCTTCACTCGGCCGACCTCGCGCGTATTCGAGACGTGCGTGCCTCCGTCCGCCTGCAGGTCGATTCCGTCAATTTCCACTATGCGCACGCGCTTCAAACCCTCCGGCAGCAGGCTGATCCGCGTCCGAATCAAGTCCGGAATCTGCATCGCCTCCTCCCGCGGGAGCTCATAGGATTTCACCGGCGCCTCCTTGCCGACATCGGCATTAACCGCCGCCCCGATCTCCTCCAGCAAGTCCGCCACCCGCTCCCCCTCCAGCGCGAAATCTATTCTGGCCTTCGATCCGTCATCGGCGATGTTTGCGCCCGTCACCGCCGCCCCCCAGGTTCGGACCACCACCGCCGACATGATGTGCAATGCCGTGTGCAGGCGCATCAGGCGGTACCGGAGCTCCCAATCTAGGTAAGCCGTCACCATTTCTCCCACGGCCGGCGCCTCTCCCTCGATCTCGTGCGCGATATCTCCCTCCTTCTTCGACACCCCGACCACCCAACTCTTGCCGCTCTCGCCTTCCAACGTCCCTCGATCCGCCGGTTGCCCGCCACCGCGCGGGTAAAACGCGGTCTCGTTTAGATACACCAACGTCCCATCCACGCCCACCACCGTGGCCTCGAAATTTTTTAGATACGCATTTCCGAAATAGAGAGGTCTCGCGCCCACCGCGGTTGCTCCTTGCGTTCGATCGGGTAGTGCCGCGTCGCCACCGGCCGGCTGGCCACGCCAGCCTTTCGGTGGACTGGCGAGTCTCCCAGAGCCCGCTCCCGCATGTCAACGATTCCACCGCTGCTCGCCCCGAACCGCCTATTCGAAATCCAGGTATTGGTCCTGAACCCAGCCATCTTCCACGAGCTCAACCCACACCAGGTCGCCCTCAGGCGTCGACTCTCCCGTCAACTCCAGAAACTCACCAAAAGGAGCCACCCGCACCACCCCGAAATTCGTGGACGGCCCGCTGCGGATGTTCAGTCCGTCCTCAGTATTCACCCTCCCCCCCTCGCCGCTTGTCGTCGGCGTCACCGTCGCCGGCGGCGTGGCGATAGGTTCCGGCGTCGGTTCCGGGGCGACCGTCGCGCTCACCACCGGCGTGTCTGCCGGCGCCACGCCGGCTTCCGCGGATTCGCCCCCCACCGGCGCGGCCGGCCCGGGATCGGCCGCCGCCGCTGCCACCCCATTTCCGGCGGGAACCCGCGTCACCGCTTCCGTGTCCCCGGGCCGATTAGAGAAATAGAACGTAAGCAGCAATATCCCGGCGATAGGCACCAACAGAGTGGCCAGCACGCGCGGCAAGTTTTCCGCCCCGCTCCGCCCTGGTCGGCCCATTAAGTTTCTCCTGAGGCTTCACCCGCTTCGTACCCATCGTCCCGGATACGGGTCGGCCATCGCGCGCTAGTAAACCGACAGATATCGATCCAATTCCCATTGCGACACCGACGTCAGGTACTCATCCCATTCCTGCCGTCTGCCCTCCAGGAACGCGTCGAATAATTCATCCCCAAAAGTCTCCCGCACAAGATCGCTCTTCTCCGTCGCCTCAATCGCCACTCCCAGTGAGTGCGGAAGCACTCCCAGAATGGAATCGGAATCGTCTACCGAACTCATGTCGTAGAAACTTTCTTCCGCTTCCGGCGGCAGATCCAAATCTCGCCGGATTCCGTCCAGACCGGCCTCCAGCATCACCGCGAACGCCAGATACGGGTCGCAGGACGGGTCCGGGCATCTCAACTCCACCCGGGTAGCCTTCGGACGTTGCGGGTTGATTCGCGGAATCCGAATCAGCGCCGACCGGTTTGTACGGCCCCATCCGATGTATACCGGCGCTTCGAAGCCCGGGACCAGGCGCTTGTACGAATTGACCAGCGGAGCGATCACCGAGCAGAAACCCTGCACGTGGGCCAGCTGACCCGCCATGAACTGCCTCGCCAGCTTCGAGAGCCCCACCTCATCGTTTGCGTCGTAGAACGTGTTCTCCCCATCCGGGGTGAACAGGCTCTGGTGCGTGTGCATTCCGGAGCCGTTGTGTCCGCTCAACGGCTTTGGCATGAACGTCGCATACAGATTATGCTGCGCCGCCACCGCCTTCAGCGCGTACTTGAAGGTCGTTGCGTTATCCGCCGTTTGCAACGCCGCCCCGTACTGGAAATCGATCTCGTGCTGTCCCAGCGCTACCTCGTGGTGGCTCGTCTCCACCACGATGTCAAACGACTCCAGCGCATTTATCATCGCGTTGCGCACATCCGTCGCCGCGTCCGTCGAGTAATCGAAATATCCGCCTTCGTCATGGGGTGACGGGTGGATCCGGCCGTTTTCCATCTTGAAAAGGAAGAATTCAAGCTCCGGCCCGGTGAAGAACTCAAACCCCATCTCCCGCGCGTGCTCCAGCGCCCGCTTCAGCGCCCATCGCGGCGACATCCGCATCGGCTCACCGTCAGGCGTATACGTGTCGCAAATGAACCGCGCCACCTGCCCGTTCTCGTGCTCCCACGGCACCAGCGCATACGTGGCCGGGTCTGGGACCAGGAACATATCGCTCTCGTGTATCCGCGCAAATCCCTGAATCGAAGACCCGTCGAACCACGTCCCGAAATTCAAGCTGTCCGACAGTTGCACAACTGGCTCCGTCACCGTCTTCACATGCCCGGCTATGTCCGTGAACTGCAGGTTTACAAACTTGATCTGATCGCGTTCGACTTGCGCCAATACCGCTTCGACATCCGCCGGATCAAGGTGATAAGGCATAGAGCTCCACTCCTTCTCGAAAGGTCGCCGACGGTCCCCAAAAGCCCGCCAGGAGCACAAGTGTATTAAACCTCGCGGAACGGCGCATCTTGCGGGGATTGATCCAGTTGCCACCCGTCCGCGCGCAAGTCGCCGGACTTTCCTCCCGCCGGCCCGGCCTGCCTTCCCGTCGGGTCCACCGGCAGCCTGCCGGACTTTCCTACCTTCAACCCTTGCGCCCCCGGCGACTCCGCCGCCGCCGTCCTCGGCGCGACGAGCGCGTTCTCTTCTCCTCCGCCGGACCGGCCGATTTGTCTTCAAAGCCCGTCGCCCCCGGCGCCGGGCTCTCCGCCTGGCTACCTTCCAACCCGGCCAGAAACGCAGCCTCCGCCGGTGGGGGAGGTGGGAATATCTCCGGCGGCATCTCCGGCTCCACCACCACCGTCGCCTTTGGCTCCGGTATCTGGCCGCTTGTGTACATGTCGTGCTCGTACCGCAGGCAGCAGAGCAGCCGCCCGCACACGCCTGATATCTTCGCCGGGTTCAACGGCAGGTTCTGATCCTTCGCCATCCGCACCGTCACGTTCCCCGGCTCTTCCAGCCACGTCGAGCAGCACAAACTCAGTCCGCAGCGCCCTACCCCATCGACGATTCGCGCCCGGTCCCGCGGGCCCACCTGCCGCAATTCAATTCGGGTCCCAAATTCCTCCGCCATGTCCCGAGCCAGCGCCCGGTAGTCGATCCGCTCCTCCGCCGAAATCTGAAACGTCAGGTTGGCGCCGTCCAGGCTGTACTCAGCTTGCAGCGGCACGATCGGCAACCTCTCCAGGCTCACCTTCTCCCGGAATCGGCCCAGCGCCCGTTCTCCCTGCCGCAGGTTGCGGTCCAGCTGATCCTCATCCTCTGGAGTTCCCTTCCTGACCACCGCCTTCAATTCCGCCGCCAGCTCCTCCTCCACCAGTTCCGTCTCCGCCAGCACCACCCGTCCCATCTCCAGGTGATTCGACGTCTTCACCACCGCGTAATCGTTCACCTCAAAGCTAATGCCCGCCGGGTCAAAGTAATACAGCCGGCCGCTGCGTCTAAATCTGATACCTACCACGGTTGGCATGGGAGTCTTGGCTAGCCGCTTTCTGCCTACTTTTTCGCTCCGCTACAACGGCGCCGGGGGCGCCTTCACCGAAATCATCATGTCTTCCAACGTCGGCCGTACCAGCGTGTTCGCCGCCAGCGCCCGCATAGCCTTCCGGACAACCGACACATTCCGCACCCACGCCCCGACTTCCGACCGTGGCGGATGGTTCGCGGGGTCAGGCAACTCCGTCGCTCCCCACCCCCGTCTCGCCACCACAGCATAGTACCTCGCCAGCACGTTCAAAGCCTCCAGCGCCACCGTTCTATTCGAGGCCAGCCGGTCCACCAGCAGCACCCGCGCCGTCGCCGAACCTTCCAGCACCTCCTTCCAATCCTTCAGCATCGCTCGAAATTCCTCCAGGCGCTCGCTATTCGTAATCATCTCCACCGCCCAGCCCGCCATTCCCTCCGCGTATTCCAGCACCATCTCTTCGTCTTCCGCCGTCGCCGTTCCCCGTTCGCGCAGCAACTTCCGCAACTCCTGCAGCTCCACCGGCCCCAGCGAAATCTCTACGCACCTGGAGACCACCGTCGCCGGCAGCAGGCTCAGCCGCGGCGTCGCCAGCAGCATCACCGTCCGGGGCGGCGGCTCCTCCAGCGTCTTCAAGAACGCGTTCGCCGCCTCCTCCGACATCAGCTCCGCCTGCGTCACTATCGCGACTTTGTACTTAGCTCCCGTCGCCGTCAGCGCCGACCGTCGATGAAATTCCCGCACCTGGTCAATTTGAATCCGTTGCTTATCTGGCCTTACCGATACTTCTACAACGTCAAAATCCTCCCTCGCCTCGATCCGGCGACACGGCCCGCACACCTGACACGGCGGGTCCTCACCCTCGCAGTTCAGCGCCTTCGCGAACGCTCGCGCTAGCGTCGTCTTGCCACAGTGCGCCGGCCCCGTCAGGACATAGGCGTGTACCACGCGGCCCCGTCGAATCATTCCCTGCAGCAACCGCACCGCCCTCGTATGGCCCGCCACCCGCCACTCACCCATTTAGCAGTTCCTCGATCTCTCGCGTCTCATATCGCACGTCCCGGCTCCGGCACCGACGCCGGGCATTTATGGCCCGTGTTTTGCCGCATTTTGTCGTTCATAACCGGCCCTCTCCTTCACCCGCAACCACACCCCTTGCTTAGCTCACCCCAATCCTGCAGGTTGAGGAACATTATCCCTTACTCGATTATCCAACCATGGACGGCCGTCGCGGTCCCTCTCCTGAGGTTGGATACCCATCCACCTGGCGGATTTGGCGGCCGCGCCCTCACCGACCTTCAGTTCCTCGACGAATTCGGCAGGATCCCGCCCGAGCGGATGCACTTAACCGCCTAGGCCGATCTAAAGCCCGTCTCCGACAACGACACCTTCAAGTGCCGCCAGCAAAATCGGCGAGCATCCATCGTCGTCCTCTACCCCAATCTTCAGCAGGCCGAGGGCAGCGAATCCATCAACGG
>CAUYYU010000098.1:0-7375 GCA_963577415.1 Chloroflexota bacterium | reverse complement strand
GCCTCCAGGACCTCCCGCGTCGCCTCCTGCCGCATGCGGTTCAGTTCTTCCAACTTTTGAGCCAGCCGCCCGATCTCCAGTTCATCCGTTCCGGTCAGGAGCCCGTAGGCGATCCGCGCGTCGTCCATCCGGCCCGCCGCATTGATCAGCGGCCCCAGCCTGAATCCCAGGTCCGTCGCCGTCACCTCGCCGCCGGCGAGCCGGGACACCGATATCAGCGCCTCCATCCCCGGTCGCGGCTCCCGATTCATTTGCCGGATCCCCTCCACCACGAAGTACCGATTCTCATCTCGCAACGGCACCACGTCCGCCACCGTGCCCAGCGCCACCAGGTCCAGCAAACTCTCCGGCGCGATCGCCTCCGGCGACTCTGCCTCCGACAACACCGCCTCCGCCAGTTTGTACGCCACCCCCACCCCCGACAGGTCCGGGAACGGATACGGCTCGCCCGGATTGCGCGGATTCAACGCCGTCGCCGCTTCCGGCAGGTCGTCCAGCACCGTGTGGTGATCCGTCACGATCACGTCCATTCCCCGCCCCAGCGCCGCCTCCACCTCCGCCACCGCGTTCGCGCCGCAATCCGTCGAAATCAGAAGGTCGGCCCCCCTCTCCGCGATCCCTTCCACCGCCGCCGTGTTCAACCCGTAACCTTCCGTCAGCCGGTCCGGGAAATACGCCTCCGGGTCCAATCCCAGCGATCGCAGCGTCAGCGTCAAGACCGAACACGACGTCACCCCGTCCGCATCGTAATCGGAATAGATACAAACCCGTCCCTTGTTTTGAACAGCCCGCAAGATACGCGCCGTCGCCGCCTCCATCCCCGCCATCAGGAAGGGGTCGTTCGGTGGCTGCCCCCCGGCGCGGAAGTCATTCACCACATCCGGCTCGCGCAGGCCCCGGTTGTGCAGAAGCTGCACCGCCAGCGGCGGCAGTTCGTTCAACGCTGCAAACGCCTCCGTCGACAGCCGCCGCGCGATATTCCAGCGGCGTCCGCTGAGGCTGAGGCTTTCAGAACCGATCGGCTACCTCGTATCTTCCTCGTAGGTGCCCGGGCCTACTCCGTGTAGTAGTTGATCGTGTGCAGCGAGCCGTCTGGCGACATCGAGCACTTCGCATCCCGATCCACCATGATCTCCAGCAGGTACGGCCGGTCCTCGGCGAACGCCCGTTCCAGCGCCGCGTCCATCCGTCCGCCGCGAACACCGCCGTCTGCTCGTGCCGGATCACGTACGACTTAATGTTCCCCCGCCGGTAGATTGCGTCGAATACCGGCAGAATCACCGCCCCGGGCATCCCCCACACGTGTTCCACCCCTTTGTGCTCCAGAATCGCCACCGCCGTCATCTTCATTCCCGAGCCTGTCCCGACCCCGGTTGCCGTCATCGTTTGCGCCATTCCAAACATCTCCCTCGCTCTGTTCAGGAATCGCCGCGGCAACTGTATCTGACCGCCGAGGCCGCGATATTCGTTGCGGTCACCGTAAATTTCAGGCAACAAATATAGCGGCGTCCGCGTTCGAGTGGTCGGTTCCTACACCCGGCTGTCGAAATCGCTGCGCTACGGAAACAGCGACATCGCCACCATCGTCCCGATAACCGCCCCCACCGCGATCCCCAGAACCAGCATCAGGACGATATAACGCGTCTCCAGCAGCGGCCCCGCCCGCTCTCTCACGATTCGAGATTTCTGACGCGCCGTCAGCGCTTCCGGATCGGTCAGCAGATCGTCCGACATCAGCGGCGACGGCGTCAGCCGGGTGACGATTCCCGCTGCCAGACCGGCTCCCGGCATCACAGCCGCTTTCGGCGCCGTCTCCGGCACCACAGATTCTTTCTCCTGCCTCTTCGCCCTTGCCTCACTCTCTCCCCCAGCCCCACCCCGCCCCAACACCTCAACCTGCTGAAGCTCCGGTGCCGGGCTCTCCTCCACGTCCTTCAATTCCGCTGCCTCGACGCGCCGCAAAAACCGCGGCGCCGAGCCGCTCTTACGATCCATTTTTTCGCTGTCCGCTTGCTCCATCGCCCGTCCTGAGTCGTCGATTGTTGCGCCTATTCTCCGCCCGCACCCAACAATTCCACAACCATATCCATCACTTTTTCGGCGATATGCGCCTTTGGCGCCGGTCCCGCCTCCGTCACCGACCCATCCCGGCGAATAATCTTCACCCGGTTGTGCTCCGATCCAAACCCCGCGTCCGCTTCCGAGACATCGTTGGCCACGATCGCGTCCAGCTTCTTCGCCTCCAGCTTTGCCCTGGCGTTCTCAACCAGGTTCTCCGTCTCCGCCGCGAACCCGACCTTCACGAACTCCCCGCTCAATTCCGCCAGGATGTCCGCCGTCTCTTCCAATTCCAGCGTCACCGGCCCGCCCGATTTCTTCATCTTCTCCCGCGCCATCGTCGCCGGCCAGTAGTCCCCCACCGCCGCCGCCATCACCAGCGCGTCGCAGCCGCCGGTCTCCGCTTCCACCGCCGCCTGCATCTCCGCCGCGCTCTCCACCTCCACCACTCGCATCCCCGCCGGTCGCCGCACCGCCATCGTCCCCGTGATCAGCACCACATCCGCCCCCCGGTCCCGCGCCGCCTCCGCCAGCGCCACCCCCTGCCGCCCCGACGACGGGTTGCCGATGAACCGCACCGCGTCCAGGTACTCCCGCGTCCCCCCCGCCGTCACCACCACCTGCTTTCCGTCCAGATCGCCTCCCTTGCCTAGCGCCAGCCTGATCGCGTCCACGATCACTTCCACTTCCGCCATCCGCCCTACTCCATCCCTACCCGACGCCAGCCGGCCCGTCCCCGGCGGCACGATCCGCGCTCCCCGGTCCGCCAACGTGCGCAGATTGGCCTGCGTCGCGTCATCCAGATACATGCTGGACTCCATCGCCGGAGCCACCAGTCGGGGACATTTCGCCGCCAGCCAGGTCGCCGAAACGATGTCGTCCGTCATGCCCGCCGCCAGCCGCGCGATCGTGTTCGCCGTCGCCGGGGCCACCACCAGCACGTCCGCCTCGTTGCCCAGCTCCACGTGCGCTATCCGCCCCTCCCCGTCCATCTCCGCCACCTCCGTGTGTACCGCCTGCCCGGTCAGCGCCTGGAAATTGAGCGGACTCACGAAATCCCTTGCCGCCGGCGTCATCACCGTCCGCACCACCCCCCCTGCCTGCGTCAACGTGCTCGCCAGCTGCACCGCCTTATACGCCGCGATGCTCCCCGTCACTCCCAGCACCACGTTCTTACCTTCCAAAACCGACACCGCTATCCCTCCATCCGTTCGTGGGCCAGCGCCAGCCCGTACAGAGTCAGGTCCGGCGCCACCTCGTCGATCAGGCTCACGTCCACCACCGCCTGGCCCGCCAGACCGCCCGTCGCCACCACCCGCGGCCGCTCCCCGAGTTCATCGAACATCGATTCCAGCAGTCCCCGTACCATGTGTACGTAGCCCCAATAGATACCGCTCTGCATGCACTCCACCGTGTTCTTACCCACGATCCGTTCCGGTTTGGCGAACTGCACCCGTGGCAGTTGCGACGTATTCCGAAACAGCGCTTCCGTCACCATCGCCACCCCCGGCGCGATTATCCCACCGCGATAATTTCCGTCCACGTCCACCACGTCGAACGTCGTCGCCGAACCCAGATCCACCACGATCGCCGGCCCGCCAAAGATCTCTCCCACCGCCGCGCAGTTCAACACCCGGTCCACCCCCACCTCAGCCGGGAAATCCACCAGCGCCTCCACTCCCGGGATAGACGTCGCCGTCACCACCAGAGGGCTCACCCCGATCACCGTCGCCACCGCCCAGCCCACCACATCCGTCAGCGGCGGCACCACCGACCCCAGCACCGCCGCCTTGATATCCGCCGGCGCGACATCCCCGTCCTTCAGCGCCGCCCCCAGCAGCACCGCATACTCATCCGCCGTGCGTCCACGTTCCGTCGCGAAACGCCACCGGGCCTCGATCTCCCGCGCCACCGCCACCCCCACCGTGATGTTCGAATTGCCGATGTCGACGGCCAGCACCGGACGTTCATCGCCCTGCTCGTCGCCTGCTTCGCCCACGCCCGCTTTCACCCTGTTCAGACCTCGCCGTCCCGAAAATTGCCTGATTATCTCAATCCAGCCTAATCTTGACGACTTTGAAAATGCCAGAATTCCATCTCGGGGGACTCCAACCCCTCGAACTCGAGAAGCTCACCCTGCCGGAACTGAGAGAGGTTCTGCCAGAGGTCAAGCTCGCCATCCTCACCCTCGGTTCCATCGAGCAGCACGGTCCCAATACCGCCCTGGAAACCGATCTCACCATGGCCCACGAGATGGCCCGCATGGCCTC
Organism: Chloroflexota bacterium; assembly: GCA_963577415.1. Lineage (GTDB taxonomy): Bacteria > Chloroflexota > UBA11872 > UBA11872 > VXNJ01 > JASLPR01. The sequence continues at coordinate 3,047 of CAUYYU010000098.1, read as the reverse complement.
CGCCCGTTTGTATCCGCACATCCTCATATTGCCACCGATCCCCTGGGGCATGTCCGCCTATCACATGGACTTTCCCGGCAGCATGACCCTGCGCCCCGAGACCGTCCTCGACACCATGCGCGACATCTTCCGCTCCCTGCAACAGCACGGACTCAACAACTGGCTCATCACCAATTTCCACTCCGGCAACGAGGGCATCATCAGCGTCGCCGTCCAGGCCATCGGCGCCGAGTTAACCCCCGATTTCTTCGGCTCCGTCTCCCTCGCCCTGCTCGAGCCCGACGACATCGAAGCCCAGGTACGCAAGACCCGCATCGTCGGCCACGCCTGCGAGGTCGAGACCGCCGAACTCATGTACGTCCGTCCCGACCTCGTCCGCTCTGAAGACGTCGCCGCCGGCGACCTCCTCCACGAGCACATCAGCCGCCGCCGCCGTTTCTTCGGCAGCGGCGTTCGCCTCAGCTGGTCATTCGCCGAAGGCACCCGCAACGGCGCCCTCGGCGACTCCCGCTACGCCAGTTACGAGGGCGGCCAGAACCTGGTCGAAGGCATGATGGACGAATTCATGGACATCCTGAACCAGATCATCGAGCACTGGCTCGATCGCCCCGAGCCCGTTTTACCGAAGGGAAAATCGGCCCGATGACCGAAAACAACGGCGAAGATCGACCCGAGCTGCTGCTCTCCGAGCTCACCACCGTCGAAGTCGAACGGCTCCGCGACAAGATCGAGCTCGTCCTCCTGCCATTCGGCGCCACCGAGCAGCACGGGGGCCACCTCGCCCTCGGCACCGACACCTTCATCGCCGACGCCTTCTGCCGCGAAGCCTCCCGCCGCCTCTATCCCCGTCTGCTCGTCGCCCCCCCGCTCCGCTGGGGCCTCTCAAACTTGCACATGGACTTCCCCGGCACCATCAGTCTCTCCGCCGATACCGTCATGCATATCTTCGAGGACGTAGTCGACTCTCTCACCTCCCACGGTTTTACCCGCTTTCTCATCCTCAACGCCCACGGCGGCAATCGTGACATCGCTAGGCTCGTCGCCACCGAGGTCGGCGCCCGGGAAGGCGTCGCCTTCATGGGAGCCGTCGATCTGTGGGGCCTCATCGATCCCGAAATTCTCAAGCGCCACACCGCCGCCGGCACCGGCCGCGCCGGCCATGCCTGCGAAGACGAAACCTCCACCGCCCTCTACCTCTGCCCCCAAATCGTCCGCACCGAATCCATCGCCGAAGGTCAGATCGACGACACCGCCTGGGATTTTCGAACCGCCCTGGAGGCCCACGGCGTCCGCACCCCCACCAACATGCACGACCTCACCGCCAACGGCGCCCTCGGAGACCCCACCCTCGCCACCGCCGAAATCGGCCGCGAGCGTATCGAATCCGCCTACGCCGGCCTGGCCGAACTGATCGACACCATCACCTCTTCCACCTGACCGCCTCCGACCGGCGAATCTAGCCGCCCCGGCGACCTTTGCAATTCACGAGACCACCAGATTTTCCACACTGTGCCACTCACAGGCTTCGCACCATTGAATCGACATCGAACCGTCCGTTTACGCGAACTCGCGCGTTTCCCCAGCCGGGTCCGCCGGGCAGTCGTGCCCCACGTGCTCTGTCACGTCCACCGATCCATGAACCTGCTTCCCCACCAGCTCCGACAGGTGCGCCGGCAACAAGTTCCCCGCAACATTACGCTCGTCCCCCATCGGCTAATTCTCCTGTCCTTAAAGCCGCGGATTCCACCCCTTTGTCGCACTCAAAACGGATTTTCCAACCACGACTTTTATGACCCGTCTCACATTCGCCTCACTCCATCGTAACGACCGGAATACCCCCGCCCCCCGCCCGCCCCGTGCTACGCTGCCTTCACCCGCCGGGGTGGCGGAATTGGTAGACGCATTGGACTTAAAATCCAAAGGGCATCGCCCGTGAGGGTTCGAGTCCCTCCCCCGGCACCACAACCCATTCTTGCGATGCCTTTACCCGGTGGTTGGGCGGGAGTTACGTCGCTGGTTGGGGCAAATGTAGCAACGCATGTAGCAGCCAGCTTCCGAAATCTGCGGCAGCCGCCCTACGAGGCGCGTCCGCTGCGCTCCGAATCCGCGGGATTGGGGCGGAACATGGCATTGAGGTTGTCAGCCACTTCGAGCATCGCCGACGGCACCACCGTCGCGTAGATTCGCATCGTCGTATCGATGCGACCGTGGCCTAGTAATTCCTGCGCAACTCGCGGATGCACGCCCGCGGTGACAAGGTTCGTCGCGTATGTACTGCGGAGGTTCTGCGGGCTGTGTCTTGGGAGTCCAGCTTTCTCCAGCACATCGTGTAGCAGCTCCAGGACATGTGCCTCGCGCAGCGGCGTCCCGACAGTTGTCGGAAACACAAAGTCGTTGACCTTCCAGCGAGCTCCCGCCATGAGCTGCGCTTCACGTACGCGGATTCGTTGGGCCTGCACGGCCTCAAGGGCAAACGCAGGAACCGGAATGACACGCCTGCTTTACCGCTCGGGGCTTACGTTTGGCGCCGTCTTGGCGTCGCCGGAGGCGGTACAAGAACCCTCGGGGACGGCCGCCGGCAGGTTGCTAGCCGAGGTCGTAGCGGAGGAGGCGGGCGTTGATGACGGTAATGACACCTATGACCAGGAAAAGTACCGCGGACATCGCCGCAGCGTAGCCCATCTTCAGGTACATAAAGGCATTTTCATATATCTGGACAACTACGGTGGTGGTGCTGTCCAGCGGACCTCCGAGCTGGTATCCGCCGCCGCCCGCGCCGATGGATGGGTTCATGACGTACACCTGGGTGAACATTTGCGTGGCGCCAATGAAATAGACGATGACGACGAAAAAGGTGGTCGGAGCGAGGAGCGGGAGCGTGATCCGGAAAAAGGTTGATGTGCGCCCGGCTCCGTCGATTTCGGCGGCTTCGTAGAGATGGGGGGGGATGCCCTGAAGCCCGGCCAAGTAGATGACCATGTTGAGACCCATGTTCTTCCACACGCTGAGCAGGATGATGGAGGCCATGGCGCTGGGAGCACCGCGGA
>CAUYYU010000097.1:0-7407 GCA_963577415.1 Chloroflexota bacterium | reverse complement strand
CCATGGCCATTCAGGCCATCGGCTCCTAGGCTGCCAACTGGGCTCCTCCCCTGGGCCTCGGATTCCGCCAGCCCGAATAACCAGAGCTCATTCCAACGCACCCCGCCTCGCCGGTAATCTTGTTAGCCCCATTTCCAAAAAGCCCATTACCGCCAATCTCGCGATCGACGAACTGGAGCGCACTTTGACTGACAAACACGCGATACCGCACGCCGACCTCCTTTCCCACGTCACCACCGCCACTCTCACTCTCCTGCTCAACCGGCTGGGCGAGCGAAATACCTTCATGGAAGGCATCTCTCCGCTGGATCCCACCGCCAAAATCGTCGGCCGCGCCCGCACCATCCTCTACCTCCCCGCCCGCGGTCCCGCCCAGGATGGACCTGGCGGCGGCGAAGGTAATCCCCAGCGCCTGGCTATCGAGTCCATCCAGCCCGGCGACGTACTCGTTCTAGACGGCGGCGGCGACATCGCCGCCGGTGGCCTCGTCGGCGATATCCTCAGCGCTCGCGTCAAGTATCTCGGCGGCCTCGCCATCGTCGCTGACGGCGCCGTGCGCGACTCCGCTCAGATTCGCGACGTCGGCATTCCCGTCTGGGTTCGGGGCATCCACGGTGACGGATACGGGCGCGGGCTCTACGCCGCCGACTACGACCTGCCCATCCGCTGCGGCGGCGTCACTGTTATCCCCGGCGATTACATCGTCGCCGATTCCGACGGCGTCGTCGTCATTCCGCCCGAGCACGTCGCCGAAGTCGCCGCCGCCGGCTTCGAGACCGAGCGCAAGGAATCCTTCATCCGAGATAAAATCAGCGTCGAAGGCTACCCCACGACCACCGCCTACCCTCCCAACGGCGATGTCCTCCGCGAGTACGAGGCCTACAAGCGAGAGCAGGGCTGGTAACGATCAGCCTCCGCCCCAGGTCCCCCATCAATCCGTCCGCGGCCGTCCGCCTGCACCCAACGATCGCTCCCAACGGTGTCTGAGCGCCGACGCGCCCGCATGACCGAAGGCCCCGTCGGCCGCAGCCTGCTCATGCTCACCATACCCATGCTCTTCGGCATCTACAGCTTCATGCTGTTCAACTTCGTCGACACCCTCTACATCAGTCGCCTTGGGGCTCTCGAACTTGCCGCCATCAGCTTCACCTTCCCCGTCGCCCTCGTCGTCGGCAGTCTCGGCCAGGGCATCGGCGTCGGCGCCTCCGCCATCATCTCCCGCGCCATCGGCGAGGGCGACGAATCCAACGTCCGTCGCATCACCACCGACACCCTCCTCCTCTCCCTCCTCGGCGCTCTCGCCTTTACCGCCATCGGGATCACCACCATCGACCCCTTCTTCCGCCTTCTCGGCGCCACCCCGGAGGTTCTTCCGCTCATCCGCCAGTACATGGTCCTCTGGTACATCGGCGTCCCCTTCGTCATCATCCCCCTCGTAGGCAACAACGCCATCCGCGCCACCGGGGACACCCGCACCCCCGCCACCATCATGATCCTCTCCGCCGTCTCCAACGCGATCCTCGATCCCTTCCTCATTTTCGGGATCTGGATCTTCCCTGAGATGGGACTCACCGGTGCCGCCCTGGCCTCCCTCCTGGCCCGTGCCGCCAGCCTTTTCGCCGGCCTCTGGGTCATCGGTCACCGCGAGCGCCTGCTCACTTTCGTCCGGCCGCCTCTGGCACTGGTGCTCGATTCCTGGCGCCAGATTCTCTTCATCGGCCTCCCCGCCGCCGGTACCAACGTACTCACCCCCGTGTCCTTTGGCATCATCACTGCCATGGTCGCCGTCTTCGGTCCCGAGGCCGTGGCCGCCCTCGGTGCTGGCACCCGCATCACCGCCCTCGCCATGGGCGTATTCATGGCCACTGCCTCCGTCCTCACCCCCTTCGTCGGCCAGAATCTCGGGGCCGGCCATCCCCTTCGTGCCCGCGCTGCCGTCGCTCAGGCCCAGCGCTTCGCCATCATCTGGGGCGCCGTCCTCATTGTCATCCTGGCCGTATTCGGGCGCCAGGTTGCCCTCATCTTCAGCGATGATCCCGCCGTCATCGAGCCACTGGTGCGGTATCTCTGGATCGTTCCCGTCGGCTGCGGTTCCTTCGGCGTGATGATGGTCTCCGGTGCTGGACTTAACGCCTATCGCCGCCCCCTTCAAGCTGCCGTCCTCACCGCCGGTCGCTTATTCGCCCTGCAGATCCCCATCGCGATCGCCGGATCGCTATGGCTCGGCCTGGATGGAATTTTTGCGGCCGTCGTTATCGCCGACGTTCTCGCATGCGTTGCGTCCTACATTTGGCTGCGCCGAATCATGACTCGCGAAAATAGCCTGGATACTGCGTAAATTCTCCTCCCCGCCACTCCATAACTACCCTGTGTTACCCGCTCGCAAATGCTCCCGCTGGGGCCAGTCCTGCTTTCGGCATCTCTGCCCCCATCCGGTCCCGCAGTCCGTTCGATGGACATGTCGTGCATCCGCCGCTGCCACATCCTCCCGATTGAGTCGATGGACCTGGACTCAGCGTCCGCAGCACGATCCGCTCTTTGAAATCCTCTCGCAGCCGGTCTCGTAAGGTTGTCGTTAGCACCGACCCGGGCGTGCGGAATCGAAACGTCAGCCGCGTGCCGTCAAAGCTGTAGTACGCCCGCACCGCGCTGATTTCCAACCCCTCCGCCGTCGCTATGCTCAAAAAACGAATTTGCGCTGCGAATTCCCGGTCCATCCATCGGCTCACCGTCCGCCTGTCATCGTCCGTTGCCGCGCGAATCACTTCCCGACTCGCCGTCGCCACCTCCATCGACCCGGCCACCGCTCCCATCACCACCTTACCCATCTCCGGTCCCCGCGAAGTCGCAATCACCGCATAGTCGCCCGGTCGCAGATCGTGCCCACGCGCCAGGCACAGATACATCCGGCGGCTGTTGCGAAACCGCACCCCCACCACCGTCTCATCGCCCCGGTCCGCCGACCGCCGCGGATTATGATTCTCTGCTGCTGCAATAAGTAAAGCCATGTCCACAATTGTACGGCTCCCGCATGTCCTACCGAAACCCCCTGTACTCCGCAGTCACCACCCACCCCTGTGCTACGATTTCTATCCTAGCAACCCGATACCGATAACGGCGCCGGCCCTCAGGCTGCCGTGGTGATTTTCAGCCCATTTCGGTTGTCTGGGGCCCATAGCTCAGTGGTTAGAGCGGCCGGCTCATAACCGGTTGGTCCCTGGTTCGAATCCAGGTGGGCCCACCGGTCGCCACACGCGACGCGGCGGGGTAGCTCAGTGGTAGAGCAGGAGACTCATAAGCTCTTGGTCGTCGGTTCAACTCCGACCCCCGCTACCAATTTTCTAGACACTCTCTCGCCCAGCCCCTTTAGCTCCAGCCGAAGTGGCGGAACTGGCAGACGCCAGTTCTTATTCAGATGGCAAAGCGCCGTAGGGTACCCGGCCTGTGGCCTGCCGCGACCGCCGCTTCATACCGTAGAATTGCCCCCAAGCCGAAGTGGCGGAACTGGCAGACGCGCGGCGTTCAGGGCGCCGTGCACTTTTGTGCGTGTGGGTTCAAATCCCACCTTCGGCACCAAATTCGTCCCCTGCCGTCTTAGTCCGTGTAATCCCCGCCAGTTCATCTGGCAGGAGATTCAACCCAGCGAATTAGTTGGGGCACACGGCTGATGCCGTTCTCCCCGACCCCGCACATTCCGTCTAGTCCCATACCGGCCATACACCGAGCCAATCCCCCCGCCTCCCCACTTGACTGCAGCATCGTATCTACCATACAGTTCGCCCCGCCCAGCGTGCTGATGGGGGGCAGATGAAGATCGAAATGTTTCACCTGTGCCCGTACCGGGAGCTCCCCGACGATTTCCGCGAGAAATACCGAAGCGTATGGGTCGATGTCCCGGCGCACCTCTTCGATCCCGAGACCGCTCACACGATCTACAACCAGACCCTCGACGAGCTCAAATTCGCCGCCGAGGTGGGCTACGACGGCATCTGCGTCAACGAACATCATCAAAACGCCTACGGCATCATGCCCTCACCCAATCTCATGGCCTCCGTCATGGCGCGCGAAACTCGTGATGTGGCGATCATCGTCATGGGCAACTCGATTGCGCTTTACGACCCTCCCATCCGTGTCGCCGAAGAGTTCGCCATGTTGGACTGCATAAGCGGCGGCCGCCTGGTTGCCGGGTTCCCGACCGGAACCTGCATGGACACCGCCTACGGATACGGCGTCAGCCCGGCGATATTGCGCGAGAAATACGCCGAGGCGGAAGATTTAATCCTCAGGGCATGGGAAGAAGAGGACATCTTCTCGTTCAACGGCAAATACACCCAGCTTCGCTACGTAAACATTTGGCCGCGCCCCCTTCAGAAACCGCGTCCGCCCGTCTGGGTGCCCGGCGCTGGATCCATTGAGACTTGGGCCTCGTGCATTGAGAAGGGCCACCTTTACGCCTACCTCTCCTACTCAGGATTCAAGCGGGGTAAGAAAGTGATGGACGGCTTCTGGAAGGTGGCCAACGAAGCCGGCGTCGACAACCCTTATCACGCCGGATTTCTCCAGCTGGTATGTGTCGCCGAGAACGAGCAACAGCTTCAGGACAAATGGGCCGAGCATGCTGAGTACTTCTACAACAAGATGCTGCACACCTACGAGGGATTCTCCGACGCGCCCGGCTATCGAAGCCTGGAAACGATCAGGGCGGGCCTGCTTGCCCAGACCATTTCACGATTTGGCGATCCAAGTTCCGACACCAAGACTTTCGACGAATTGCGAGAGGCGGGCAACATTGTCGCTGGCACCCCATCCCAGGTCACCGAGCAGCTTGAGAAGGTCATCAAGGACCTGCGAGTAGGCCATCTCATGATCCTCAACCAGTTCGGCTCCACACCCCACGAGCTAGCCAAGGAAAACATCAAACTCACCGCCGAACAAGTCCTGCCTAATCTCCGCCATCTCTGGTCCGACTACGAGGACCACTGGTGGCCTCAAAACGCGATCTCCAGGGGCAAATCGACCGCGGCTGCCGCCGCCGGAGGATGATCGAGACGGAGAAGATAACGCTAAACGACGGCGCCTTCGATGTCGAAATCTTGGAGCGAGGAGAAGGCGCCCCTCTTCTTTATCTTCACGGCGTAATCAGAATCGACGACGATCCGCTCGTAGCTGAGCTCGCCCGACGCCACCGGGTTGTCGCTCCTTTGCTCCCTGGTTTCGGTGGCTCGACCGGCGCCGAAAACCTCACCGACATCCACGATCTGGCCATTTATTACGCCGAGTTGATCGACCGGCTAAGCCTAGATCGAATTCCGCTGGTCGGGCATTCGCTCGGTGGGATGTTCGCGGCCGAATTGGCCGCCGTCGCTCCCGGCCGCATCAGCCACCTTGTGTTGATGGCGCCGTTCGGGCTCTGGGACGATTCCGCGCCCACCTTCGACTTCTTCGCCGCCTCACCGCGGGACATGGCGAAGGCCTTTTACTCGGACCCGAATTCGACCGGCGCGATGGCCATCGCCAGGGCTCCGCAGGAAGTGGCGACCGAAGTGGATCCTGCTACCTCCGAGGGGAAGGCGATCATCGAGCACCTCGTAGAACGGGTTAAGACCATGTCCTCGGCGGTCCGATACCTGTGGCCCATCCCGGATCGAGGCCTCGCCAGACGGCTCTACCGGCTGACGATGCCCACCCTCGTCATCTGGGGTGAGGACGATGGCGTGATCCCTCCCACCTACGCCGATTTGTTCTCACAATCCATTGCGGATGCCGAAACAGTGCTCCTCCCCGGCGCCGCCCACATGTTGAACCACGAGAAATCTGATGCCGTCGCAGCCCATCTCGAGAAATTCATCACCGCCTGAACGAGGCGACCATGACGGAATCACGACAAGCGGCCGACGCCGTCGCGTTGCCGGTGATGGTTCATCCCCAAGACGCGATGATTCCCCTGGAGACCATCCTGGGGGAGTTGAAGGGAGGCGACCTGGTTACACACTGCTTCCATGGCATGGCAGGGGGCGTACTGGACGCAGACGGCACGGTGCTTCCATGCGTGCGCGAGGCCGTCGCCCGAGGTCACTTCGAGTCTCGCTGCTAGGACGGGCCGTGTTCACGGGCAGCCGCCACCGCCGAGAAAGGGGTCGGAACCGTTGAGAAATGCGCAAGGAATCGCCTATAAAGAAGGCCAGTTCGCCGAATTCCCGGCGGAGGAATACGCGGCACGGTATGCACGTGTCGCGACGTTGATGACCGAGCACGGAATCGATGCGCTTGTGCTCACGGACAAGGCGAATCTCAGGTATTTCGCCGGTCTGAGCAACTCCACCAACGCCAAGGGCTACTATTTCTTCTGCGTCCTCCCGAGCGATACGTCAATCGGTCCGATCGTGCTCATCTACCACGGAGGAGATCGTTTTGCCGATCTGACGTGGATCCACGATGTCAGATTCTGGAACCGGGAACCGCCGGGAGAAACACTGGAAACACACCCAGGAATTCTCGAGACGGTGAAGACGCTCAGCGGGCTCGGCATAGATAACGGCACGATCGGGGTCGAACTCGATGCCGAGATGCGAGTCCACGTCGGGCAGGCCCACTTTCAGCAGTTGCTGGAGCGGCTTCCGCATGCTTCCATCATTGATGCCGGGCCGTTGATCTGGAAGCTGCGGAAGATCAAGTCGCTAAGGGAGCAGGACTGCCTGCGCCGAGCGGCGCGCATAACGCTCATGGGCATTCGTAAATCAATGGAGGAACTGCGACCGGGAATGACCGAGCGGGAAGTAGCGTCGGTGATGGTGCGGGAGTGGTACCGGCAGGGGGCTTCGGCGGCGGGATTCAACTCGGTGTACGGCGGCGAACGATTCATGTGGTCCGACTGCCTGCCATCGAACAATCGATTCGAGTCCGGCGACATGATCCACTGGGATGTGGGCTGCATTGTCGATGGATATTGGTCCGATCTCCAGCGTCATGCCGTTGTCGGCCAACCGAGCGCGGAACAAGTGCGGCATTTCGACACGGCCAGGAGACTCTTGGAAGTCATGGTTGCCGAAATTCGTCCTGGCACGAGCGGTAAAGACCTGGCGGAGGCCGCCTACCCGGTATATGAGAGATCCGGATTCGGTGACTTCGCCGCCTGGTGCAGGGAGACAGGATTCGGCCTACCGGGTCATAACATCGGGCTGGACGTTCATGAACCGCCGCTGCTACGGGGGCACGACGACGCCCCGCTGGAGCCCGGGCAGGTGGTTTGCATCGAACCGTTTGTGAACGAGGGTGGATTGGTGCCATTCTGGGAGGCGAACGGGAAGTATTCGCTGGAAGCCGTGGTCCTCGTCACCGATGACGGGCACGAAATCCTGTCGAGCGAGAATATATTGCCCCTAGATCTCTGGATCGTCGACTAGGGAA
>CAUYYU010000096.1:0-7428 GCA_963577415.1 Chloroflexota bacterium | reverse complement strand
GGCTGGTGTTTCTGACGCTGGGCCACGTGCCTGAAGAGGGGGAAAAATTGGAGGTTGACGGGGTCAGCATCGAGGTCCTGCGGGTGGATAACACCCGCATTCGCCGGCTGCGACTGGTGCGGCAGGTAGTAAGCAAGCCGCCCGCGGAACAGGTTGACGACGCGGACTGATCCGCCAGTGGCGGACGAACTTATCGGCCGCCTTTTCGAGGCGGCGGAATCGGCACGGGCACGCTCATATTCACCGTATTCGGGGTTTGCCGTCGGGGCGGCGGTGCTGACGGAGCGTTACGAAATCGTTCCCGGCACGAACGTGGAGAACGCCTCCTACGGAGCCACGATCTGCGCCGAGCGGGCGGCGGTGCTCGGGGCCATCTCGCAGGGAGCCGGGAAGCCGGTGGCGGTGGCGATCGTCACCGACGCGGAGAATCCCGCCTGGCCATGTGGCCAGTGCCTGCAGGTGCTCGTCGAATTCGGCCGGGACCTGCCCGTGTACACCCGGGGCCAAAACGGCGTCGTCGAATCCGCGCGAGTTGATGAGCTGCTGACAAGGCCATTTGACAAGGTGCCGGAGTAGGTAAGCAGCACCAAGAAACAGGACTCCCGAACCTCGAGGCGCAACGAGATGATGCCGGCGCCGGCTCACGTCTTCGAATGACAATTGTGTTGCGCGAAGGCGTTGCAGTATTTGTGCGATAGGGTGTGTCAGGTGGGGCACCGGGTCTGGATCCCCCGGCGGAATATCCCGCCAGCCGACATCGAGGAGGTGCAGCTTGAATTTGCGTGGAATCAGCATGGTCGCGGTCGTGGTGGCGGTTGTGACCGGAATCGCCATGATCGTCCCCAGTTCGATATTCGTGGGCCTGGGCGCCACGGCAAAGAGCGACATTGCGGCAGCTCTTCGCCAGGAGGACATCACGACCTCGCAGGAGGCTGCGGTACCGGACGCGCTCGTCGAGGATGTCGAGACCGCCAGGGCTCAGCAGGACCCAATTTAGGCCACACATTCGGCCGCTTCGGGCCCTATTCCAGCATGGAGAGAGACGACCCCAACCGGGAGTCGCACCTCAAAGGGCTCACTCTCCGTAATGCGTTGAACCTAGCGATAGTCGGATTCGGCGTCGCAGACCTGGCCATGGGCGTTGGCGCTGTAACTATCGTGCTGGGAGTGATGCTCGCCGGGCTGGCCATCCCGGTTCATCTGCTGGTGCTACGGGTGGGGCGGCTCGAACGGGCAAGAGAATCTTCGTAGGCAACGACGAAGAGGATTCGGTGATCTAGTGGCAACGAATCGTCAGAAGCTTGGAGAACTTGGCGAGCGGTACGTGGCGAGGCGTTGCAGTTGTCCTCGATGCAAGAGAAAAAGCACTCTTAAGAAACTACCAATAAATTTCAAGTGTGTTGATATCATTTGCGATTTCGGCAGCTACTTGGCCCAGGTAAAAACGGCCACGGTACCGGATATCGAGAGATTGCCAAATAAAGTGTCGGGGGAGCATGGGTCCTCAAAAAGACCGGATGAAAGCTGGGCTATATTTCCCGCTGTTCCTTGTGCTCGTGAGCCCGAGCGGTCTAAAAAAAGCCATATATTATTTATTCGCCGATCTCCAGGACTCGAAAATGTTCGTGCCTGGGGAACCACTCAAATCGACAGCAAAACGGGCGGGGTAGCAAGGTTTCACCTTTGATCTGCGTTCGGTGAGAGAATCCTTCGTGCTTATCCCCTAGCGCAGACGCACACTGGATATCGAAAATTACCACCGGACTGATTCACACTGACCGGAAGTATCCGAGGCGATTCGCGGTGGGATCTGTTAGCCGGCAACGGCGATGAGCGCGACGCCGGCGGCAAGGGCGAGAGCGCCCAGGATGCGGGCACGGCCGGCGCGTTCTTCTAGGAGGACTACGCCGTACAGTGTGGCGATCAAGATGCTGGTCTCACGGGCCGCCGAGACGTAGGTGACTATGCTCCAGGTCATGGCCGTCAACACCATCACATAGGCCCCGAATAGCAGGATGCCGGCGGCGATGATCCAACGATATTCACGACGCAGCGCGCCGGTGATCCGGGCGGGCTTTCGAAGGTAGTAAGGGGCCATCAGCAGCACCGAGCCGAGCACCCACGTCCACATGTAGATCAACGGGTTTACCCGAGCGACGCCGGCCTTGTCGAGAACGGAATAGATGCCGATCGTTACGCCAGTTAGCAGCGCGAGCCGGGTGCCTGGCGTGGTGACCAGGGCGCGAAAGGGCCGGGTGAGATCGCGGACGGTGAGGCGCTCGGTACTCAGCAGATAGACCCCGCTGATCACGAGAAGAACGCCGCCGACGCCGGCGACCGTCGGGGACTCGCCCAGGACGATGAACGCGACGACGAGCACGAAAAGCGGGCCGGTGCCGCGGGCGAGCGGATAGGCTACCGAGAGGTCGGTGCGGGAGAGAGCGCCGCCCAGAAACAGAAAATAGAAAACGTGGATGACGGCGGAGGCAGCTATGAAAATCCAGCCCTCGCCGCTGATCGGATGGCTCGGCAGGAGGATGGCGAAGGCCGGCGCGTAGACAACGAGCCCGGCGATGATGGCCAGCCAGAGGAAAGCGCCCTGGTCCAGGGAGCGCTTCACCATGTAGTTCCAGCCAGAATGCAGGAAGGCGGAGCACAGGACGAGGGCGAGAGCCGCGAAGTCCATTATTCGCCAGCCACAGGCTGGTTGTTATTGGGAGTGGCGCTGGCATTGCCGGAGGCAGCCGCTGGCTCGAATTCGGCGATCACCGCCCGGTGCCGGTCGCCGGAGCGGTACACGAAGAGTCGGCAGGGAATATCCCCTCGCAGATAGCGCTGGAGGCGGCTGGCGATGACGTCCCCGGGCTCGGGAAAGCCGCGACAACGGACGGTGACCGATCCGGCTCCAAATTTGCGCAGCCGTTCGCCGATGGCGCGGTCGGAATATGGAAGGGCCTCGATCACCCGGAAATACCGGGCGAACGGAGTGGACGGCGCCGTGTTACTGGTGAGGAAGGCGATTTGCTCCGCCAGGACGCCGTGCTCGACGCCGGTGGCGGCCGCGAACTCGCTGAATAACCCGGAACGCACCAGGGCAGGGTCGGGCTCGGCGATGAAACGGCCCGATTCTTGTACGGGGAGGTAGTGGCCGGGTTCGCCGGTGAGTTCGGAGCGGCCGTGACCGGCGGCGGCGGAGTTAAGCACAGTGGCCCGAAGGGCGGAAGCGCTGGCGTCGCCAGCCCAGACGACGGCTTCCTTGAGTTCGCCGTCCACGGAGACGAACTCCATCTCCGCGCCGGGGAAGGCATCCTGCAGGGCCGAGAGGGAGGAGGCGGGCGCGAGCTTGATGGCGGTTGCGGGTACGCGGCCGACCAGGTCGGAGAGGAACCCTATGGACGGCGAGAGCGCTTTCAGGGACGTACTACGGCGGTTATCGGAGCGACGGGAGGGGTCGGCGTAGACGACGCCGAAGCCATCGAGCGATACGTCCTCGGCTCGCGCTACGCGGACTTCAACCCGGCGGCCCAGGCCGCCCTTGTCGCCAGCTCCCACCAGATTGCGTCGCGCCATGTCAGCTAGAAGAGGGTCGGTTTCGACGGCGACGACCGACGCGCCGGCGCGGGCGAGCGCCAGAGTATCACCGCCGAAGCCGGAGCACAGTTCGAGCACCACCCCATGGGGAGCAAGACGTTGGGCACGGTGGGCGGCGGCGACGGCGCCAGAAGCCTGTTCCAGCGCGATGCGCGTGTACCAGCGGGGATGCCCGTGGCCAAATTTACGAAAGGCCGCGGCACGACCGGAGACGATTTCCACGGCGAGGGAGACGGCCTCGGGACCCCATTCGGCGCGGAGCCGCTCCACGGTGCCCAGCAGCCGCCGTCCGCGCACGTCGGCGGGTTCCAGTGAGGCAAGCAGCCGCTGCCCAGCCTCACCGGCCAGGGCCGCTACGGGATCCTCCGGGCCTCTGTTCAGGACTTCGTTCTCACGGCTTTTCGGACTCCCTTCGGTCGCTCAGTGACCTTGATCAATCCCACGTCGAAATAGGGTTCTAAAGGAGGGTCGCTACTTATAATGATCGCAGGCGAGGAGATTGGCTTTGCGAATGTCGAGTTTGAAGCGAGCGAATACCTACAGGGCGCGCGCGTTCGTGCTGCGCCGTCACGACCTTGGCGAAGCCGATCGCATCGTGACCTTGTACACGCGTGAGCATGGCAAGCGCCGGGCGGTGGCCAAAGGAGTGCGCAAGCCGCAGAGCCGGCTGGCGGGGCACATCGAGCTGTTCTCGCTCGTGGATACCTACCTCGTGGTCGGGGCGAACCTGGACGTGTTGACGCAGGCGACCGCGCTGACCACCTATCAGCAATTGGCGGCGGACCTGGAGCGGTTCGCGCAAGCATCGTGGGCGGCGGAGACGCTAGATCGGCTGACGCCTGAGGCCGAAGCGGATTCGTATCTATTCGACATTTTCGAAAGCGCCCTGGGGCGCATCGCCACCGCCAGGCGGCCGGGGCTGCATCTGCGGCAATTCGAATTGCTGGCCCTGGATCGGGCTGGTTACCGGCCGCGACTGGAAATCTGCGTCGCATGCGGGGGCCAGCTGGAGGAAACGACGAACCGATTCGCGCCTCAGGCGGGCGGGGTGGTGTGCCCGAAGTGCCTGCCGGACGGAATGTCGATGCCGGTGTCGCCGCGCGCGCTGAAATCGATGCGCTGGCTGCTGGCTGAGAAGCCCGGGTCGGCGGGGAGGCTGCGGACCGACGGCGAGCTGGAAGCAGAGCTGGAAAAGCTGCTGAAAGCGTACCTGACGGCGGTGGTGGGCAGTGGGTTTCGCTCGGCGGACCTGCTGGAGCGAGTGCGCTTCACCGGCAGCTGATTAAAGGGCGGGACGTCCCCTAACGGCCCGGGATGTCTCGGGAGGGCGCCACGCGTCCTCCGTCGGTCGCACGGCATTGACCGCGCCGGGCATAATCTCTCGGCCTGACTAACCACCCAGCGCTCCCGCTCGCACCGGACAGGACTGCATGGCCAAGAAAAACGAAACGATGGAAAAGCTCGTCTCCCTCGCCAAGCGGCGTGGGTACGTCTTCCCCAGCTCCGAAATTTACGGCGGCTTCGGCAGCACCTGGGACTATGGCCCGCTGGGGACGGAGTTGATCCGTAACATCAAGGAAGCCTGGTGGCGGGACGTGGTGCTGGCCCACGACAACGTCGTGGGGATCAACGCGTCGATCCTGATGTCGCCGGAGATTTGGAAGGCGTCGGGGCATCTGGAGCATTTCTCAGACCCCTTGGTGGAATGCGGCAACTGCCGGCGGCGATTTCGCCCGGACGATCTGGCGAAGCCCGACCAGTGCCCGGTATGCGGCAAGAAGCAGCTGGGTGAGGCGCGACAGTTCAACACCATGTTCAAGACGTTCGTCGGTCCGGTCGAGGACGAGGCGGCGGTGGCGTACCTGCGGCCCGAGACCGCGCAGGCGATTTTCGTGAATTTCAAGAACGTCCAGCAGGCTGCTAGGGCGCGGATGCCGTTTGGCATCGCCCAAATCGGGAAGGCGTTCCGCAACGAGATCACCACCGGGAACTTCCTCTTCCGAACGCGTGAATTCGAACAGATGGAGATGGAGTTTTTCGTCGAGCCTGGCGACGACGAGCGTTGGTTCGACTTCTGGGTGAAAGAGCGCGTGGACTGGTTCCACCGGTACGGAGTCCCGGAGGAAAAGTTGCGGGTGCGGGCTCACGATCCGGAAGAGCTGGCGCATTACTCCCTGGGCACGACCGACATTGAGTACGAGTTCCCGTTCGGCTGGAGCGAAATCGAGGGCATCGCTCGGCGAGGCGATTACGACCTGCGCAAGCACCAGGAGGCCTCCGGGAAGGACCTGACCTACTTCGACCAGGCCGCCAACGAGCACATTCTGCCCTGGGTGGTGGAGCCGTCGGCCGGAGTGGACCGGGCGGCGCTGGCGTTCCTGACGGAGGCGTATGCGGAGGAGGAGATCGAGTCGGCCAAGGGCGAGATGGAGACCAGGGTCGTTCTGAAACTGGACCCGCGGCTGGCCCCGACCAAGGTGGCGTTTTTTCCGCTTATCAAGAAAGAGCCGCTGCAGGAAATGGCGCACCGGCTGCAGGACGAATCCAGGTTCGAGTGGACCACGTTTTACGACGAGGCCGGGGCGATCGGTCGACGTTACCGGCGGCAGGATGAAGCGGGGACACCGTTCTGCGTGACGGTGGACTTTGACTCGCTGGAGGACGACGCCGTCACCGTACGAGACCGGGACACCCTGAAACAGGACCGGGTGGCGGTAGCGGAGCTGACCACATATCTGCGGGAGAAGCTGGCGTGGCGCTAGGCAGGCTAAGCCTGATTTCTGAGCCTTCGGCTGGGCTGTAATGGTGGCAGATTGGGGCCCGGCGGCACGTTAGAAACGGTCGATCCGGAAGCGTCAGATAAGACGGAGGCTTCAAGAAAGTAGGCTGTGCCTACTGCAGGCGGATGATGGTGAGGCCGGCGCCGCTGTCGGCGACGTAGGCGAGAGCATCGCGCACAAAAATCCCGCGGGCGTCCCCGAGCGTTTCGAGCGTACGCAGCCGCACCACCCGCGGCTGCACCGAGGCGTCGAAGAGGGTCAGATCACCACCCGAGACGACCGCCAGGCGCCCATCCCAGGCGACGTGGACCGCATCTTCGGTGGCGAACAAGGAGACGACCAGTTCGGCCCGACCCAGGTCGATGATGCTGGTCGCCGACAGGCGACCGCCGCCGGCGACCAGCAACAGGGAGCCGGCCACTTCGACCTCAAGGTTGAAATTTCCCGGAGCCCGCACGCGCGAGATCGGTCCCAGACCCAGCACCCTCAGCGATTGAATCAGAACCGGGTCCTCGGGGTCCGCCAGGTCACACACCAGAATCCCGTAGCGCGGATTGCCGCCCACTTCGCCGGATATGCAGGCAAGTCCTTCGTGCAGTATCACTTCGGCGAACCCAAGATCCTTGGACCGTGTATAAATAATGCGGATGTCGTTCAGGTTGGACACATCCAGAATGGTCATGTCGGCAGATCCACCCGAGACGACGGCCAGCCCGTCATCCAGCGCGACGCCGCCGAATATATCGCTGCGGATCCCCGGCGCACCAGCAGTTCGCGAGGCTCCGCCGGGGTGGTCACGTCGAACGCTCGCAGGTCGTCGTCCGCTCCCACCTCCAGTACAAGAAGCAGTTCGCCGTTGGCCGCCACATCGTCTGACGAGCCGGGGATGGTGGTAAGCAGCACCGGATTTTCCAGGTCGGCGATGTCGCCGACTACGGTGACATTGGTCGAGGAGCCATCTAGAGCGAGATTGGACATTATTCCCGGCGTCGGCGTCGGCGTCGGCGTCGGCGTCGGCGTCGGCGTCGGCGTCGGCGTCGGCGTCACCGTTACCGTC
>CAUYYU010000095.1:0-7492 GCA_963577415.1 Chloroflexota bacterium | reverse complement strand
CTTCGGAAGAGATGTTCTCTTTATCCTGCTGCTCTCGACTCTGATGATTCCTGAGATTGTGGTGATTATCCCCACGTTCATCCTTTACCGAGAACTTGGCTGGCTGGATACGCTGTTGCCATTGTGGGTCAAATTCTGGTTTGGTGGGGCGCCGTTTTATGTGTTTCTGTTGCGCCAGTATTTCAAAACGCTGCCGATAGAGCTTGATGAATCGGCGATGGTCGATGGCGCATCGCACTTTCGGATCTACCTGCAGATCATCCTCCCGCTCTCGGGTCCAGTGCTAGCCGCAGTTGCGATTTTTTCGTTGGTCCAACACTGGGACGACTTCCTGCACCCGCTGGTGTTCACCTCCAGCGTAGAAGTCCGAACGGTAGCGCTGGGGCTCCGGTCCTTCCTAGGGGATGAGGGCAATGTGCCGTGGAACCTCCTTATGGCAGCATCGACCATATCGGTCGTGCCGGTCCTGATCCTGTTCGGCTTCGCTCAGAAATACTTCATTTCCGGAATCCAACTGACCGGACTTACCGGCCGGTAGGCGTGGCGGCAATCCAGCGCCGGCGCAGGTCCTATTTGAAGTCTTCTCATTGAAGCCCCACAATCACAATGCCGTCGGCGCGAGTGACGCGCCCCTCAGTCGCCCGGCCACAGCACCCACGAAAGCGAAGGGACAATGAATTTCCTGAATCTGCCCAATGTCTCAACTCCGGCCCGCACGGTCACTGTCACCCCGGCTAAGACCGGCGAGCCGGTGGTGCTGATGGACTATGCCGGCGCCGGCTGTATCAAGCGTTTCCAGGTCACCATCGGCACCAAACCCAGCGTGGCCGACCTGCGCCAGATCATCATTCGTATGTACTGGGACGGGCAGGCCGAGCCCGCCGTCGAGGCGCCCCTGGGTGACTTCCTCGGCATGGTGAACGGGGTCCGCCTTTACCCCATGAACTCCCGCTACATAAATCTCCAATTCCATTCGATCAGCACTATGTTCTTCCCAATGCCATTCGCGGATTCGGCGCGGATCGAGATTGAGGCCGGGCCCGGTGTAGCTGACAACACCAGCATCTTCTGGCAAGTCGATTTCGACCGCTATCCCCCCGGCACGCTTGAGGAAGACATGCGTTTCTACGCCAAGTTCCGGCGTGAGTTTCCCTGCGAGGCGTTTGGCCGCAACTACACCGTTCTCGACGCTGTCGGACGCGGCCGCCTGGTCGGGTACACCCTGGGCGTGAGGGTCTACGACGACCGCACTCGCTGGTCCCACGCTGGCGGTGAGCATATCTACATCACCAATCGACCCGACTCTCCCGCCGGTCCGTTCGCCCATCTCAGGAGTCTAGGAGGGGAAACCCCGTTCAGTTCCGGCCACGGCGGGGCCATCCACGAGGCGTCAACTCACGCCGACCAAGGAATAGCCTATTACGAGTACGAGGACATGGGCACGGCGCGCGCCTGGCAACGAATCATCGGCTACCGATTCTTCGAGAATGAATCGATAACATTCGACCAGCGCCTACAGTTCCGCTTCGGCGCCGCGGCCAATGACATCTGCAGCACTGCTTATTGGTACCAAGACTCGCCACATCGACCGTTCTTCCGCCTACCGGTGTGGGACAAGCTGATGCCGGGGGCGGAACTCCGTCGCGGCGAACACGATCTCCTCAATGAGACCCCGACCTGGTGGCTCTGCGGTCCGTTTCACCCCGAGGGTGGCCGCATGATGAGCGAGGAGCTGCCGGTCGAGACCGAAGCGTTCGATCCCGAGGCGTCGTACGAGCAAACCAGCTACCCCGAAATGGTCAAAGGTCGCTCCGGGCCGCAGGAGCACATCATCACCATCTCCGACCCGCACCTAGCCGACACCCAGGGCTCGGTTTGGAGACGGGGCGATCGCCACATCGCCCGCTGGAAGCAGTCTGCCGACATCGATGGCTTCGTCGATTTTGCCCACGCCTTCCGGCCAATCGGTCTTGAAAATACAGTCCAATGGCCGGCCATCGGATTTGCCCAAACCTGGCTAGACGTCGAAGAAGCGACCACCGCGACCATCCAACTTGGCTGGGTGAGCGACATCCGGCTTCAGATAAACGACGGCCCCTGGCAAGACTTCGACCACAACATGATCTTCGACAACGTAATCTTCGATGCGCAACTACGCGGCGGGCCCAACCGCATTCGCATCAAAGTGCATAACCCAGAGAATGCCCGCGCTCAAGGTCGCTCGTTCGGCACCTGGCTGTTTGCCTTTCGCGCACTGCTCCCGAACGGCGACGAGATCAGGCCCCAGCTGCGTCAAGAATAGTCCGCCCGGGCAGATGCTCCACGGCGCTCGGAGCCCGGACGCCTTCAGTACAGGTCGCTACTCTTCGATCTGCCCGAACTCGCGCAACGCCCGCGACACCCGGGCGCGGCGGTTCGCGTTGTGGGTGGTCACCGCCTCTCGCGCCGCCTCAACATCCTTCTGCTCGAGAGCATCCAGCATGCTGACGACCTCGGCATAGTTATCGGCCAGCTCGCGTCGCGCCACTTTTGGAGCTTGGCGAAGTCGCATCGCAAACATGGTCAGCGAAAAATGACGTCGCAGATATGCCTCGGTAATCAGCGGGTTTTCGGCCAGCGACGTAAACACGACAAACCATTCGTGAAGGAGCTCCACCGCATCTGAAAGACGCGGAGGGGAGCCGAAAACCGCCTCGTTCGTTCGCGTATGCCAGCTGGCTGCCGCAAGCCGCAGCTCACCGTAGTCAGGCTGGTCCTCCTTCCTGATCGCAAAATCCACAATGAAGAGCTCCAGCGCCAGGCGTAGGTCGTACATGTAGGCCACGTCTTCTTCGCGATTCTTCATCACGTTGAAACCGGTCCGCGGCGACCCCGTCACCAGCCCATCGGCCTCAAGGCGTCGGACCGCATCGCGCACGGGCGTCCGACTCACTCCCATCTCGCTGGCAATGTCATCCAGTACCAGCCTCGCCCCCGCCGGCAATACGTCCGAGATGATCTGGTCGAACAGTCGCCGGTACACGATCTGCTCCAGCGATTGGTATTCGTCTCTGGCCAGCGGTCGCCCCGCCGAGGGACTTTCCTGCTTGTCATTTATTGCCATCGGTCTCCCGACCTGGTGCCTGGCACTCGGTATTTGGTGGACTCCTTGCACCCATCGTGCCACATCCGGCCAAACGTGACTAGGTTATTCGTATATGATATCCTGTATGCAAAATACGATCTCCGATCACAGTCCTTGGATACTGTTCGAGATGCTCGGTGCCTCAACGTCGGCCGCCCGGCATTCCAATTTAGGAGTTGCGCAACGTGGGAAGAATCAACAGGTGCGTCGAACTGCTCGCACGAGGGCAACCTGTCTACTACGACCGCGTCGCCGTGACCGATCTCGGCTATGAAGCCGGCCGGGACCTTAGTGGGACCTGGGCCGATTTCCTGCGAATTGAGTTCGAGCACCAGGTTCTGGACGGGTTGGAGCTCTACGAGTTCATGCGTGGGCTGCGCGAGGCCGGTCCTACGCGCAGCGGGCACCCCACCCCCACCGTTCTCTGCACTCTGCCGGCGACTGGCATGAGCGAAGAGGAAGTTCGAGTGAACGCCTGGCAGATTCGGCACATCCTGACGGCCGGCGTTCATGGCCTCTATTTATCCCATGTCCGCGAAGCCGGCGCCGTCCGCGCCTTTGTCGAAGCCGTCCGCTTTCCACACCAGAAGATCGGGGTCGGAGACGCTCTCGGGCCCGGTACCCGCGGACACGGCGGCGAGGAGCGGGCGGCCGGCATCTGGGGGCTCGATCGGATCGAGTACGTGCGCCGGGCGGACCCGTGGCCGCTCAATCCTGAAGGTGAGCTGATGCTCGGCATCAAGGTCGAAGACCCGGCCGGACTTAACCAGGCCGAAATGGCTATGGCAACTCCTGGCGTGACCTTCGGTGAATGGGGACCTGGAGACATGGGGATGTTCCTCAACCACCCTGAATGGAAAGACCCTCCCTACTCTCCTGAGATGGAGAACGCTTGGCAGACCGTCAAGCGAGCGTGCGACAAAGCCGGCATCGCCTGGCTGTGCACGTGGGACGATCCCGCGCTGACTCCGGCCGAAAAGGCCGAGCACCTGATCAATAACGTCGGCGCCACGCTCCTGGCCGGAGCCGATGGCGAAAATATGGCATCCGCCGGCCGGAAGCTCACCAACCGCCAGATGCCGATCTAGCCGCCGCGCCCGATTGGGAGCCCCATTCCTGGTTCAGCACGAGAACCTTTGTTTCCACGTGTCGGCAATGGCCCTCGGTCGGGCCCAATTCGCGTGGTCGGCCGGTACCTCGCACGAACCGTGAAATCTAGCTGGCCGCGCCAAACCTCACCATCGACAGGCCTCCCTGCGCCTGGGCTGCTGGGTGGCTTCTTCCTCCCGTTGCTGCCGGGTGTCGCCCTCACCGCCGGAGTAGCCTGGGTAGGACTTCGGGCCAGCGACTGGATCGGCGAACAGTTGCTCGGATTCGATAAAAGCCCCGTGTCCGGCATCATGCTCGCTATCGTCATCGGCATGACCGTCGGCAACGTCATCCGGTTACCTGCCGCGTTCGGGCCTG
This sequence comes from Chloroflexota bacterium, assembly GCA_963577415.1. Taxonomy (GTDB): domain Bacteria; phylum Chloroflexota; class UBA11872; order UBA11872; family VXNJ01; genus JASLPR01. Next base: position 2,901 of record CAUYYU010000095.1, on the reverse strand, counting down.
GCATCCGTTTCAGCCTCGCTCACCTACTGCGCCTGGGCATCATCCTGCTCGGCATTCGGCTCGGCTTCGGTGAGGCCATCCGCGTCGGCGCCGTCGCGATCCCGCTCATCGCAATCTGCGTGATCGCAGCCATCCTTATTGCCTACTGGCTCGGCCGGAGGCTCGCCCTCCCGTCCCGGATGAGCATCCTGATCGCCGTCGGAACCAGCATTTGCGGCGCGACCGCCATCGTCGCCACTGCTCCCGCCATCCACGCCGAGGAGGAAGAGACCACCTACGCCATCGCTAACATCACCGTCTTCGGCATCATCGCCATGTTCCTCTACCCCTACCTGGCCAATCTCCTCTTTGAAAGTGACTTATCCAGTGCCGGGCGGTTTCTGGGCACCTCAATTCACGAGACCGCCCAGGTCGCCGGCTCCGGTCTGATCTACGGTCAGTTGTTCGGCGGCGACACCGTGCTCGAAACGGCCACCATCACCAAACTCGTGCGCAACGTCTTCATGGTCGTCGTCATCCCTTTGATGGCCTACCTTTTCCACCGCCGATCGACCGGTGGCCAGGGCGCCGCGAAGTTGAACATTCTCAGTTTGTTTCCTCTTTTCATCCTGGGTTTCATCCTGCTGGCGGTCGTTCGCACCGTCGGCGACACCACCCTCGATTCCGGGATGGCCTACGGCGTTTTCGACGCCGCCACCTGGAAGACTCTGACCAGCGCTACAATTGGTTGGGCCGAAAACTTCCTGGCCGTCGCCATGGCGGGTGTCGGTCTCGGGACCAGTTTCCGACAGCTCTGCGGCCTCGGACCCCGCCCGTTCTACGTGGGTTTCGGCGCGTCCGTATCAGTCGGCGCCGTCAGCCTGCTCGGTATCGCCGGATTGAAGATGATTGGACTGGAATAGTCGCACTTTCCGCTAGCACCCTCACTCGGCGAAGCCTATGCTCCTGATTCTCGTGCGAAGCGATTCCCGGCACTCGGCCAGCATTTTCCAGTCTCCCGCCTGCGCCCGACTGCCGACACGTGGCCAAGTATCGATCCGACCCCCCTCCAGTCACTAACCACAACCGAGATCGGCATACGCAGCGACAGTCCGTAGAGGTGTCGGCGTCTAGCGTTCTCGGAACTCGTCCATGCGATCTGCCAGTGGACTTGGCTATGAACTCCGATTGCGCCTTGTGGCAACGCAGATAGCCTGGCCGTACGAGCGTAGGGCTAGAACGCATGCTGCTCTGACCTGCGAGGCGCAGCACTTCATCGATTCCATTTCCGTGTTGGAAAGTTGAGGGCGTAGGAGCTGCGACATCCGGTCTGGCAGGCCGGATGCCATGTGGAGGCAATACTGGGTCGATCTCGTTTGGAGCCGAATTCCCCGTCCAGGAAGGCATTGAATCGCTTTCCGCTAGACCGATCGTCGCCGAATTCTGATGCTCCATTTGCCAGAGCATCAAGGGCTCCAATGCGGGGCCAACGGACCAGAAGTTAGTGGGCGGTCTGTCGATGGTTTTGGGCCTGTTGAACCTGCAGGTCACCAGGCCGACAAGCAAAATCCGTGGGTCGTTTGGATTCTCGGTGCCTAGGTTGACCCTTGCGGGCGCTCGGTCAGCGAAAACCACCGCGAAACCATCCCATATTCCGGGCCTCCGAAGACACCATAAGTGAACAGGTTTCTGGTACAGTCCGTCTCTGTGTGCCACAGCGCAGAGGTCGGAATACTTGGTAAGACTGGGGCCCTGCCCGAACTATGGCATGGTGAGCATAATGACCTCACTCTTTTGACGGGTATATAGATAGAGGCCTCGGATCTTGCACCCCCAGCAGCCCGACCCTCGCACAGTGTTTGGTGCCCTCCGACGACCCGATGGCCGCCCGGCTCCTCGCCATGCGCAATCACGCCTTTCCAGGCTACACCGTCGGGGCCTTTGAAGACGCCCTCACCAAACGGTTCACCATCTCCCGCCGTGAGCCAATCCCAGGCTCCGGTCGCATCCTTTACTTCATGGAAGCCGCCTAGTCACCCGGCGATTTCAGCAAGGTGGTGAATGAATCTTCGCTTTTGCCAGGGCTGCGCTATCTGGATACCACTTTCCGATGTCGATGCCCGGGATATGTCCGAACATCCGTGTGGTTGATTGTCCGCTCATCGCTCTTCCCACTCCCCTCGTTTCTACGATTGAGTTTCACTCTCACGGTCTTGAATCAGGTCGCCGTTCTCGGAACGGTGCTCAGGGAGTGCCACCCGTTCGCGTCTTGCCAAGTATGGGAAAAGTACCGCCATAGACCATCTACCAGAACGGGACATCACCACATTCGCTAGTAGGAAAAGGTCGGCCTGCTATGTTCGGATATTATTGGGCCCACCGCTGCCAAGGTAGCGGCTCGGAGAGGTCCGAGGTGGGTGCCGGGGTAGGTTGCTCGGCTGTGAGCGCGGTGACCCAGTGGTGGCGATCCCTGCGGCAGGAGCCAAGCCGATGGCAATACCGAGGACCTGTGGTGTTCCGAGCGGGCGATTTGGCGGTGCGGTAGGAGGGAGAACAGACGGTGCGACTCCTGCCGAGAAGTATGGTTGAGCAGCGCTGCGGGATTCAGGATGGCATGAGCGCGATCTCTCTCGTCGATGAAATGGACGCCCTGGTAGCACAAGGCAAGAGGCAGGGCTACGTCACCTATGAGGATGTCTTGGACGTGTTCCCCGAAGCCGAGGACCAGCTTGACCAGATCGACGTCCTCTACCAACGTCTGATGAGTGAGGGCGTGAAGGTCGTAGCCGAGGCCGGAGAAGAGGGGCGCGACCAAGCCGAGAGGGATCAGGCAAGGCAGGACGAGGAGCACCGCCTCCGCAAGTTGCATATCCCCAGCACCATGTCTGCCGCCGAAGAGGTGATGGCCACCGGGGTCCTGGA
>CAUYYU010000094.1:0-7622 GCA_963577415.1 Chloroflexota bacterium | reverse complement strand
CGTTCTGGGAGATGCGTTCGAGGATAAGGCGAATCGAGCGGATGGAGTCGTCGTTTCCGGGGATGGGTAAATCGACGTCGTCCGGATTGCAGTTAGTGTCCACCAGAGCCACGACAGGGATACCGAGAACGCGGGCTTCGTTGACGGCGATGTATTCCCGCCGGGGATCGATGAGGAAGAGCACGTCGGGCAGCTCGGTCATGGTGGCAAGGCCGCCCATTTTTCGCTCGAGGCGATTTAGTTCTACAAGCTGGGTGTGCATGTCGCGTTTGGACAGTTCGTCGAAGGCGCCGTCGGCGTGTAGCACGCGCAATTCGCGCAACCTCTGCAGGCGGTGCTTGATGGTCTGGAAGTTGGTGAGGGTCCCGCCGAGCCAGCGTTGGTTGACGTAGTACTGGGCGGAGTTGTCGGCGGCCTCACGCACGGCGTCGCGAGCTTGGCGCTTGGTGCCCACGAAAATGACCCGGCCACCGTTCTGGACAAGGTGCACCAAGATGGCGTCGGCTTCGTCGATCGCACGCACGGTGTGCTGGAGATCGATGATGTGGATGCCGTTGCGGGCGCCGAAGATGAAGCGCCTCATGCTGGGGTCCCAGCGCTGGGTCTTGTGTCCGAAATGGACTCCGGCGGCGAGCAGTTCGCGAATATCGATGAGGGGCAAGTTGTTACCCAATTCCTTTACACTTCCGCCACCGTCATCCCGGTTAGCGAGGATCGGCTGTTGCCGGCAGGACCCGCTGGTCAGGTAGCGTGCTTAGTTGGCCGCCCGGAGACGGCACGTGGACAGATGATAGCGTAGCGACGGCGGCGGGCCAGAGGAAATTACACGGGCGCCCGAATTAACCGGCGGCGGTATCCGGCGGTGAGACTTCGGCGAGTACGGCGGTATCGTCGGGCGTGGTGGTGTCGCCGCCGTTTTCGGCTTCGGCCCGGACGGTGGAGGCGCCGGGCGTGCCGGGTCCTCCGGTATCCGCGGGATCGCCGTCGTCGTTATCGGTCGCGACCTGATCGCCGGATTCGCCGGGAGGTCGTGGCCTGGTCCAGGTGGTGTATTCACAGTCCGGATAACGACTGCAGCCGTAGAACACGCGGCCGCGGCGGCTTCGCCGCTCCACGACATCGCCCTCTTTGCAGTCGGGGCAGATGACACCGACTTTCTTAAGCAAACGGCGACGGAACTTGCATTCGGGATAGGTGGAGCAACCGATGAATCTGCCGTAGCGGCCGCTGCGAATCATCAGCTCGTTGCCGCAATCGGGGCAGTCCTCACCGGTGTGCTCCTCGGGCTGCTGCACTTTTTGCATGTTCTCTTCGGCGTGCTGGAGGGAGTGGCTGAATGGACCCCAGAAGCGGTCGAGCAGTTCGATCCAGCCCGCCTCGCCTTTCGCCACCCGGTCCAGATCGTCTTCCAGATTCTCGGTGAAGCCCTTGTCCACGATGCCGGGGAAGTATTCGACCATGGCGTCGGTGACGGCTTCGCCGAGCTCGGTGGGAATGAGCTGGCGACGTTCGAGTTCGCAATAGCGATGGCTGACCAGGATGCGGACGGTGGGGGCGTAGGTGCTGGGTCGGCCGATTCCCTCTTCTTCGAGTAGCCGAATGAGGCTGGCCTCGGAGAATCTGGGTGGTGGCTCGGTGAAGTGCTGCTCGCCGGCAAGATCGCGGAGATGAAGTGCCCGCCCTTTGGTCAGGCCGAGAATGACTTCGCGGGCAGCCTTGGTTTCGGCGTCATCCCGTTTGCCGGTTCGGGAAACGACCCGGTGGCCGGGAAATATGACCTCGGTGGCGGAGGCCCGGAACCTGAGCGGGAGGGACTCGCCGTCTCGGGCGATTTCGGACAGGACGGTGACGGTGCGGGTACGGGCGGAGGTCATCTGGCTGGCCACGAAGCGGCGCCAGATGAGGTTGTAAAGGCGGTACTGGCGGGAATCCAGGTCGTCCCGAATCTCTTCGGGGACGCGGTAGACGGAAGTGGGCCGGACAGCTTCGTGGGCCTCCTGGGCGTTGCGGGTGCGGGTGCGGTAGACATTCGGCTTCTCGGGAACGTACTCGTCGCCGAACCGACGCTGGATGAAGGTCTTCGCTTCGGTTCGGGCTTCGGCGGCGATCTGGGTGGAGTCGGTCCGCATATAGGTGATGAGGCCGACGGCGTCGCCACCGCCGACGGCGATGCCTTCGTAAAGCTGCTGCGCCAGGCGCATGGTGAGGGAGGGCGACATGCTGAGCTCCGAGGAAGCGGCGCGCTGCAGGCTGGCGGTGGTGAAGGGGCCCTGGGCGCGCTGTTGCTGGCGGCGCTCGCGCAGTTCAGCCACGGAGTGGGCGGCACCTTCCAGGCGGCTAATGAGGGCGTCGGCGGCGTCCTTGTCGGCGATCTCCAGTGTCTCGTCGACACCCTCGAGCACGGCACTGAAGGTTTTCTTGGACTTGGCGCCGTCGGAGAATGCGCCTTCAACCGTCCACCACTCGACCGGGACAAAGGCGCGGATTTCACGTTCGCGGTCGACGACGAAGCGCAGGGCGACGCTCTGGACGCGGCCGGCGCCGACGGCGCCGCGTATGCGCTTGGAAAGCAGGGGGCTGATCTTGAAACCGACAAGACGATCAAGAATGCGTCTGGCCTGCTGGGATTCGACCAGGTTCATGTCGATTTCGCGAGGCTCCTGCAGCGCCTTTTGGATCGCCGTTTGAGTGATCTCATGAAAGGCGATTCGCTGAACTCTGGAGTCGTCGATTTCAGCGGCCTCGATGAGATGCCACGCGATGGCCTCGCCTTCGCGGTCGGGGTCGGTCGCCATGTAGACGGTTTCTGATTCGTGGGCGTGGCCTTTGATGTCTCGGACGGTGCGCTTTTTGTCCCGGGGAACCACGTACCATGGCTCGAAATCCTGGGTAATGCTGACGCCGAAGCTCTGGGTGGGGAGGTCGCGGACGTGCCCGAAGGAAGCGATGACGCAGTAGTCGTCACCGAGAAATTTTTGCAGAGTCGCGGCCTTCGCGCGGGATTCGACTATGACGAGATAACGCGCCTGTTTGGCGTTCTCGGGGTCGGTTTTCTTTTTCTTCGTCCGTGTTTTGATCTTGGACAACTAATCCTCCGTCGACGGTTGTTCTCGTCCCGCGTGGGCCGGCGATCGATCAACATTAACGGGCGGGGAGCCGGTGGACGAGCGTGCCGCATGTTCGGCGATGGCGTCAAGCAGGGAGGTCATTTTGCCCTGCCAGTCTGAATCGTTCTGGAAGTCTGGCCACGATAGGCCATTTCTACCTACTCGCATACCTCGACCTACGATGTCGCGGATCGCTCGCCGCCGTACCTCAAGCTCTTTCGGCAGGCGGATCAGCAGCTCGCCACCGTAGCTGGTTATGGAATCTATGCCCAGGGTGCTCGCCTTGGCGCGAAGCCGGACCACGTATGCCAGATTTGCCACGGGATCGGGGAATTCACCAAATCTATCTCGCAGGCTGGCGATGGCGGCTTCGGCCTCGTTGACAGTGGTGGCGCGGGCAAGGCGCTGGTATTCGCGAATTTTTGTCTCGTAACCGTCCATGTAGTCATCCGGCAGGTAGGCGTCCAGCGGTAGTCCGATCTGGGCGAGCCTGACGGGTTCTTCTTCAGGTTCCTCGCCTTTTTGCTCCCGGACGGCATCGGCGAGCATGCGACAGTAGAGATCGAAGCCGACGGCGTTGGCGAACCCGTGCTGGTCGGCTCCCAGAAGGTCACCGGCGCCGCGAATTTCCAGGTCCCGCATCGCCAGGCGGAAGCCGGCTCCCAATTCGCTGGCCTCCATGATGGCCTGGAGGCGCTTCTGGGCGTCCTCCGTGAGGCGTCGCTCGGGGCTGTATAGAAAATAGGCGTATGCCTGGTTGGCGGAGCGGCCCACCCGGCCGCGCAGCTGATAGAGCTGAGCCAGGCCGAACATCCAGCACTCGTCGGTTATCAGGGTGTTGACGTTGGGCAGGTCCATGCCATTCTCGATGATGGCAGTGCAAACGAGCACGTCGGCTCTGCCGGCGGCGAAATCGACCATGATGCGTTCCAGTTTGGAGGAGGGCATCTGCCCATGGGCGACGGCGAAGGTGGCGTCGGGAATCAACCGGCGCAGGCGCTCGGCGGTGGCGTCGATGGTCTGGACGCGATTGTGGACGAAATAGACCTGCCCGTCCCGATCTTTTTCGGCGAGAATGGCGCGGCGCACGATCTCGTCGTCGTAGCCGGTGACGTAGGTCTTGACAGCCTGCCGGTCGGGCGGCGGCGATTCCATGATGCTGATTCCGCGCACGCCCACGAGGGCCATGTGCAGAGTGCGCGGGATGGGAGTGGCGGTGAGGGTCAGGACATCGACCTCTTTGCGCAGTTTCTTCAGGCGCTCCTTGTCGGCGACGCCGAAGCGTTGTTCTTCGTCGATGATCACCAGTCCGAGGTTGGCGAATTCGATGTCGCGCTGGATGAGGCGATGGGTGCCGATGATTATGTCGATCGTGCCGTCGGCCACCTGCCGCACTGTCTCCGCCTGTTCGGCGGAGGAGCGGAAGCGGCTCAGCATGTCGGTCTTGACCGGATATTCACTCATGCGCTGATTGAAGGTGTCGAGATGTTGCTGGGCCAGGATGGTGGTTGGCACGAGCATGGCGACCTGCTTGCCGTCCATGGCGGCCTTGAAGGCGGCGCGGATAGCGACTTCGGTCTTGCCGTAGCCGACGTCGCCGCACACGAGCCGGTCCATGGGCAGATCACTTTCCATGTCGGCCTTCACGTCGTCGATGGCCTGGTCCTGGTCGGGCGTTTCGATGAAGGGGAATTTCTCTTCCATCTCACGCTGCCAAGCGTTGTCGGGTGCGAATTTGTGCCCGGAGGCGACCTCGCGAGCGGCGTAGATCTCAAGCAATTCGGCGGCGATGTCGCGGACGGAGCCGCGGGCCTTCTGTTTGGCCTTTTCCCATTCGCCGCCGCCAAGCCGGCTGAGGCGCGGGCTGAAATCGCCCATGGCGACATAGCGCTGCACACGGCCGAGCTGGTCGATGGGGACGTAGAGCTTGTCATCGCGCGCGTAGCGCAGGAGCAGATACTCCCGTTCGCCGCCGATCTCGGAGGCGCGCACGATTCCCTCGAACTGCCCGATGCCGTGATCGACGTGGACCACGTAGTCGCCAGGTTTCAAATCGGAGAGGAACGTCCGGTCGACGGCCTGTCGCTTCCGGGGTTTAGAACGAACGCGAGAGCGGCCGAAAATCTCGGTGTCGGCGAGGAGCTGGAGGTTGGGATCGTCGAGGTTCCAGCCCTCGGCCAGCGTGCGGGTTACGACGACGACGGTACCGGCCGGCAATTCTTCTACGTCCTGGAGCATGGCGGCCCCGAGGCCGCGCTCGTTGAGCAGATCACAGAGACGACGGCCCTGATAGCTGGCCAGAATGGTGATCTTTCGCGCGGCCCGAGATTCTTCTAGGTCGGTGAGCAGCACCGCCAACCGGCCGGCATATGAGGTGGTCTGACCGAAGCCGTCTATCACCAGCCGCGTGGCGTCCCGGCCAGAATCCGCAGGGTGCTCGGCGTGGGAGATGCGAAGCTCGGCGCGCGCCAGGGCGGTGGTGAGGTCCTCGGCCGCGAAGACCGGGCTGCCGATTTGGGCGGGTATCTCGCCGGCGGCGACCTGACGCTGACGGTGCTCGGCGGCGGCGCGATCGCTCTCAGCGATAGCCCAGCGCACGCCGTCGAACTCATCGATGACGACCAGCGCGTCCGGGCTGTAGTCGAGCAGGGTGACGGCGTCGGTCATGGTGCTCATCGTGTAGAACGCGGCGCTGTCGAAGTAGACATTGTTTTCGAGATTGTCGAGGTGCCGGACCCAGGTCTCGCGATCTTCGGCACGAAGCCCGGCGAGGTCCAGCGAGCGCAGGGCGCCGGCAACGTCCCGCCCCATCCAAACGGGCACTTCGCTGGCGGCGCTGAGAACTATCTCAGGGCAGGCGTCGCCAGAGAGTTGCGATTCGGGATCGAAATAGCGAAGCGACTCGATCTCGTCGCCAAAGAAATCGATCCTCACGGGCAGATCGCCGTCGGGCAGGAAGAAATCGACGATGCCGCCGCGGCCGGCGAATTCGCCGTTGGATTCGACGAGTGGATTGCGACGGTAGCCGAGCCCGGCAAGCCGCCGGGCCAGATCCTCGGGAGAGACCTCCACGCCCGGCGTGAGGGTAAGGAACTGGCGGCGGAACTCTTCGGGCGGAACCAAACGGCGCAAGAGCGCCGGGATCGAGGCCACGACCACGAGCTGCCTGGACTTTCCTTTTCGCGGTTGAGGATTCGCAAGTCGAGAGAGAACTCCGACCCTCTGATTCAGGATGTTCTGGTTGACCGCCATCTGCGAGTAGGCCGGCTGGTCCGGGTCGGGCAAGGCCATCACGTCGGCGGTGGCTGCCCACGCCTGGATGTCCTGGACCATTTCGGAAGCCCGGGACTCGTCGGGGACGATCAGGATCAGGGGGCGATCGAGACGATCGGCGAGGGCGGCGAGGAAAATCGGCTTGGCGGCGTTGCGCGCCTGCAGATCGCAGCGGAGGCCGTTTTCGACGGCGGCGAGCGCTTCGGAGAAGCCGGGGACGGCTTCCAAACGCGAACGGATGTCGCTCAGTCGCATGAAGCCCAGGCTTCACCGTTGTAGCGGCTCATGACCAGGTCGAGTGGATCGCGACCCAGGTCGGTAACGGCGCCGGCGGCCAGCTCGACCATCCGTCGCACGGCGGGTATCTCGTGAGGCTTGAATTCGGAAAGGACGAAATCGGCCGGATCTACGCCCCCGGGAGGGCGGCCGACACCGAGCTTTATCCGTCTGAATTCGTCGGTACCGACGGCATCCACAACCGACCGGACCCCCAGATTGCCGCCGCTCGTGCCCCCGCCGCGTAAGCGCAGTCTGCCGAACGCCAGATCGATGTCGTCATGCACGACCAGGAGCCGGTCGGGTTCCAATCCGAGGTCTCCGAGGGCTTTGCGTACGGAACGGCCGGAATCATTCATGAAGGTGTCGGGAAACAGCAGTCCGAGGTTTTGGCCATCGATCGCGCCAGCCCAGTAGCGGCCACGATATTTGGGGGTGGGCTCGCCGGCCCTGACCCGCTCAAGCAGATGGGCGCCGACCATGAAGCCGAGATTGTGGCGGCTGCGGGCGTATTGGTCCCCGGGATTACCCAGCAGGACGACCAGCATGTCCGGGCGCGAAGCCCGAACGGCCAGCCGTCTATTTCCCGACAGGGTGTTCCAAAATTCCTTCAGCAATGAGTTCCTCGGCGAGTTTTCGCCAGTCATGGAGTGAGAGTTCTTGAGGCCTGATTGAGCTTGCTATCCCGGCGCGCTGGCAGATGTCGGTTATCTCATTCGTATCCCGCCGAAGGCCGCCGGCGAGCGAGTTGTGCAGCATCTTGCGGCGTGAGGCGAAACCCAACTTCGACAGGAAGATGGTGGCCTGCACCAACGAATCGGCGGCCGAGACCTGGTTAGTGACCAAGCGAATGACGGACGATTGGACCTTTGGCCGGGGCCAGAAAGCGCTCGGTGGCACTTCGAATAATTTTTCGGTTGTGGCGAAACTCTGAATCAGGACGCTCAACATGCCCATATCTCCGGG
>CAUYYU010000093.1:0-7672 GCA_963577415.1 Chloroflexota bacterium | reverse complement strand
ACTTCATGGCCTACCTGGCCACGCAGGCAATGGGGCCGGATGGGTTGCCGCGGGTGCTCGTACGTAGTTATGAAGGTGTGACGACGGGAACGGGGACGATCAGCCACCTGTGGCTGACGAGCGCGCTGGATGATGAGTTCGAGGGTTGGAGCGCTCCGATTCGCGTCACGTCGCAGGCGGACGCCGAGCGCTCGACGGCGGGCACCAGCGGGTCGCTGGCGGTGGTGGGAGAGAAGGTGGTGATCGTGTTCAATATGGCCGACGAACTGATGTCGTTCGTGGGCAACGTTGATGAGCCGGACAGGCTGGTCAGGGAGAGCCTGGGGGGCTTTGTGGGGATTCACGACTATATTCTCGTCGCCAAAGATGGGGTGGTGCACCTGGCCTACCACGCGCCGGGAGAGCACGGCGCGATGATGGCTTACCGGACGTGGACGGAAGGGACGGGTTGGTCCAAACGAACGGACCTGGAGGCGACGGGCGACCACGCCACCGCGATGACGGTGGATGAGGCCGGGAACGTATGGGTGTTCTACGGCACGGAATCATCGGTGAGGATGAGGGTCAAGAGGGCGGGATCCGCGGTATTTGATGCCGCGCGATGTCCGGTGAGTATTGACCCGCTGGAGGCGTCCAGCTATGTGTGGCTGGCAGCGGCGCAGCCCGCCGGCAAGAACGAGACCGGACTGTTGTGGACCCAGCGACCGGCGGACGATCGGTGGGAGGTGCGGTTCAACGTGATCGGCCTGGAAGACTTCGAGGCGGCGCCGCTGTGCGGGGAATAGAGGTGCGTATGGGGCAGTAGGTTTCCGCGGCCAAGGCGGCTAATTCCACAGGAACCAGCGGCGGGAATTCGCAGGAACGGAATCCGGGTGGTGGGTGGGGATCAGAAGTTGATGGCGACGCCGGTGCCGTTGTTGGCGGAGGACTCGGCGATGGCGTCGAGGATGAGGTCGACGTGGTAGCCGTCTTCGAAGGTCGCGCCGAGGGGGGCGACTTCACCGTCGTTGACGATGCAGTCGAGGAAGTGGTGAAGCTCGTGGACGAAGGTGTGCTCCCAGCCGATGATGTGGCCGCTGGCCCACCAATACTGAGCGTAGGGATGGCCGGGCTGGCTGCAGGTGACGCGGCGGAAGCCGTTGGCGCCGTCGGGGCCGACGTCGTCGGTGTAGAGCTGGAGTTCGTTCATGTGCTCCTGGTTGTAGGCGATGGAGCCGCGGGTGCCGTTGATCTCGAAGAGGTTGAAGTTGTCGCGGCCGGTGGCGTACTTGGTGCCTTCGATGGTGGCGATGGCGCCGTTGCCGAATTCCATGAGGGCGACGTAGGCGTCGTCGACGGTGACCGGGGCCATCACGGCCGGGTCTTCGACGGACGGGCGCTCGGGGACCATGGTCTTGACGAGGCCGTTGACGCGGACCGGTTCGCCGACCAGGTAGCGGGCGAGGTCGACGGTGTGGGAGCCGAGGTCGCCCAGGGTGCCCTTGCCGGCCTCGGCGCGGTCGAGCCGCCAGCGCCGGGGGAAGTCGGGATCGACTAGGGAAGGCTGGAGGTACTGGCCGCGAAAGTGACGGATGTCGCCGATCACGCCGTCCTGAATGAGCTGACGAGCGAACTGGACGGCGGGTACGAAGCGGTAGTTGAAGGCGGTCATGTGTTTCACGCCAGCGGCTTCGGCGGCCTGCCAGAGTTGCTTTGACTCGGCGGCGTTCATGCCCAGCGGTTTTTCGCAGATGACGTGCTTGCCGAGCCCGACGGCTTCGAGCGACGCCGGGACGTGGACGGAGTTGGGCCCGCTGTTGTCCAGGGCCTGCACGGCCGGGTCGTTCACCACGTCGCGCCAGTCGGTGGAGTAGTTGCGGTAGCCATAGCGGGCGGCGGCCTCGGCGACGGCGGATTCGGTGCGGCCGGAGATGCTCTCGAGGACGGGGATCGCGGCGGCGGGATACATCATGTGGGGAATCTTGATCAGGGCGTTGGTGTGGGCCTTGCCCATGAGGGCGTAGCCAATCATGCCGATGCCGAGCCGGGGGGTGTCGGGGAAGCGGTCGGGGGCGGGAGTGAGGTGGTCGGTCATGTTTTCACGCTCGCGGTCGGTGAAAGCGGGACGGAATGGAGTTGAGGGTAGCAGCCGGGGGCCGGGTGGGGTGCGTGAGGGGTGGTGCGGCCGGCGATGGTCAGTTGGTGAAAAGTATGGGCGAACGCGGGGGAGGCGCGATCTGGTCGTCCGTCAGCGGGATGGCTTCCTTCTGATACACCTGCACGCGGAACGACCCGTAATCCGGCACGAACATCCGGCCCCGGTCGTCGACCCGCACCGATCTGGGATCGCGCAGGCGCTTCTGCGGTTCCAGGTTGGACATCTGCCGAAGCCGGAGCGGCAGTGGGTTGGCCATCAGGTAGACGCGGGCCATGTTCGACAGGGTCGCATCGCCGATGAACTTCTCTACGTACCGCCCTTCCGGATCGAAAAGTTGCACCCGGTCGTTCCCGGCGTCCGCCACGTAAATGTCGCCGTCGGCGTCGACGGCCACTCCGGCCGGCCGATTCAATTCGCCATCGCCACTGCCGGACCGGCCGAAGCTGAAGAGGAACTCGCCGCCGGAGCTGAACTTCTGGATTCGGTCATTTCGCCAGTCGCTGACGTACACGTCGCCGGCCGCGTCCACGGCGATGCCCCACGGCATGTCGAACTCGCCGTCGCTAGCGCCGTGCGTCCCCCACCTGGCCAGAAACTTGCCATCTCTGGTGAATTTCTGTACCCGGTGATTCAGCGTATCCGCGACAAGCAGGTTTCCGTCGGAATCGAAGGCGATTCCCGAGGGGCGGTCGAGCTGGCCGTCGCCGCTGCCGCGCTCGCCCCACTTACTAATGAATTTTCCGTCGTTGCTCAGCAGGGTGATGCGGTGAAGCGCCTCGTCGGAGATGAAAAGAGTTTCATCGCCGTCCAGCAGCATGGCGACGGGCCAGATGAATTTGCCGTCTTCCGTGCCTCGCCCGCCCATTTTGGGCAGGAACTCGTCCCAATTGTCGCCCTCGTCCTCCCACGGCAATTTGCTGATGGTCCCGGCGCGGCTGAGCACGTAAAAAGTGTCGTCGGGCCCGATGGCCACATCCACCGGAAAACTCGTGATCCGGCGCATGCCCAGAGTCTTGAGGTACGGAAATCCGGCTCTCAGCATCGCGTAGGGTCTGCTCATCGGCGATCACTACTTTCGCTGGTTTGCGCGGTATCAGCGCAGACTTTTCCGCTTGCGAGAGCCAACCTATACCTCGTTCCGCGGCAACGGCGATTCCACCGGTCTAATGGAACGGCTGTATCTGCTCATACGACCCTCCGACGATTGGAACCGCGTCGAGACCCATCCACTGCTCCAACAAGGTGGCGTACACGCCGCGGAAATCGATTGTGTGCGTGAGGTCCTCGCCGTCGAGCCACTGGTTGGGGTCCAGGGATGGATAGTCGGCGTAGAGCCCGCCATTCACGCCGTCGCCGATGATGAAGGAGCCGCCGCCGGAACCGTGGTCGGTGCCGCTGCCGTTGTCCCTGATCCTGCGCCCGAACTCCGTGAAGACCAGGATCGCCACATTGTGGTGAGCGCCATGATCTTCGAGGTCTTGATAAAAGTCTCTGATGGCGGTGGACAGCTCGCTGATCAGCCGGGCATGGGTGGGCACCTCGTTGGCGTGGTAGTCGTAACCGCCGTGAGAGGTGTAAAAGATGCGCGTGCCCAGATCGGCCAGGTGCACCCGGGCTATATCCCTGAGGTTCCTCGCTATCGGATCGCCGGCGTACCTCACCTCGGACGAGTACCCGGCCGGCGCGGCCTTCAGCCGATCGGCGCCCTCCAGCACGTTCATTCCTGTCTGAGCGAGATAGTCCATCACCGCGCCGGTCCCGTTGGTGGGTGTGTAGGTCTTCTTGAAGAGATCTAGCGCCTGCTGTCGCTGCGCCTGCGCGGTCATGCCGGTCATGAGACCGTAGTTGTCCAGGTCGCCTACTGAGGTCACGGTAACTCCCGGAGCGGCCATCGCGCGAGGCAGGCCTCTGCCGATATTGACGCATGTCAACACGTTCTGGTTGTGCGGGTCCAGCTCCCGCACGGCTCTGGCCACCCAGCCCTCGGTGCCAACGCTTTCCGGCTCGCAGGTGTGGACGATGTCCATCCCCCGAAAGTGGGATCGATTCGAGTTCGGATATCCGACCCCCTGGACTATGGCCACCTTGCCCCGGTCGTAGAGTTCCTTCAGAGGAGCGGCCTTAGCGTAGAAACCAAGGGTGTCGTCGATCGGCAGAATGTCTTCCTCCTGAATGCCCACGGTCGGCCGGGCATCGTGGTAAACGCCGTTCGCATAGGGCACGAGCGTGTTCATGAAGTCGTTGCCGCCGGTCAGTTGAATGACGACCAGAACGGGCGATTTGTTACCTGCTGTCACTGCCATCTCGTCTCCTTTCTGGAAATTGTGATTGGTCGGTATCTACGCTAATTGATACTCACGGCAGGCCACGATCGCCTCAAGCATGCGCACGATCCGACCGGTGCTTTCGTCTTGCTGGGCGTCGTTCCCGAAGCGAAGTTCGCCGTCCGATTCAGCGTCGCGGACGAACACTTCGCGGGTCTCATCGCCGACCGTCAACGCCCCGGCTAATTCCAGGCACTCGTCGACGAACGCATCGGGTGAGAGGGCCGCCCCATTGCTTGCGAAGCGCTCGACGATCGCCCTGATCCCCGGCTTGCTCGCGTCACCGACTTCGCCCACGGCGAAGTTGACCCTCTCCGTGAGAGTGCCGCCATCGATCCACTCCTGGCCGGTGTGCCAACCCTCGACCGACGGCGGGTCGTAGAGGGTCTGAGCCATGAAGGTGGTGGCGTCGGCATACCGGGCGATGTCGGCCCCGGGGAGGTCGGAAATCCCGACCAGCTTGAGAATGCCGACCACAAGCTCGACCGGGCTCTTGACCCGCTTGAGACGCGCATCCTTGAAGGACTGTGAACTAAATAACGCCCTCAGGGTCGCGCGAATTTCACCGCCGGATTCGACGAATGCCTCGACCAGGATGTCGATCGCGGCGGGATCCCGCGGGGGTACCTGGTCCCAGGTGGGGACCTGCGGCTCGTCGGCGACGAAGAAGTTGTACAGGTGCCGGCAGATGAACCTGGCGGTGGCCGGCTGCTTGACGATGATGTCGACGATGTCCTCGCCGTTGAAGGGGCCCGTCTCGCCCAGGAAGGTCTTGACGCCGCCGTCGTGATCGTCTTCCAGAAAGACGAATTCAGCCGGGTGGCTCCCCTGGGTATATAGAGGAATAGGCTGCTTGAACGTCCAGCCGGTGAAGGCGCGGGCGGCCATCTTGATGTCCTGCTCGGTGTAGTTGCCGACGCCCATGGAAAAGAGCTCCAGCAGTTCGCGGCCGTAGTTCTCGTTGGGCTGGTCTTTGTGGTTCTCGTTGTTGTCGAGCCAGTAGAGCATCGCCGGGTCTCTGGACAACTCCATGAGGATGGTGCGCAGATCGGACAGTCCCACCCGCCGGAACATGTCGATCTGGCGGTTCATGGAGGGGCGGTGTTCGGATTTCGCGGCGCCGGTGGCGAAGACGTGGTGCCAGAAGAGCGCGATCTTCTCTTCCAGCGGGCGCCTGGTGTGGACCATCCGGTGTATCCAGACACCGGCGGGCAGTTCGTGCAGGTCGCCGCCGAGGTCCTCGTCCATGGTCCCGTGGTAGCGGGAGAGGATGTCTTGCTCGATCTCCGGGAACCGCTCCGGGTGCAGCAAATCCTCGAGCACAGCCTCGTAGCCCTGGGACGCGTAGGTCTCCAGCTCGGCGTGAGTCGCTCCGAACCCGGCCCGCCGGATGAGGTGGGCGATCAGCGGTAACTGTGGGCCCGGCATGAGCTTCCCTCCGATGAACTGGCTTAAAACCCGGCCTGCCCAATCGGTGGGATCGTACCCAGAATGCTCGCTGCGGGTCAATGTGGGCCACTTGATAGTGGGGAGCGGGAATTGCGGGACGGGGGGCGCGGCGCCGTTAGTTTGGAGAGCGGCGGGCCGGATATTATCGATAGTTGATTGGGTGTAGGGAGCGCGAGCGAAGGAGTTGGCGTGTGAGCCGGATGCCGGGATTCCTAGTGATGGAGGCGGTGCGTGATCCGGAGGTGGCCAGGGATTTGCTGGGTGGGGCGGAGTTGCGTTTCGCGATCTGGCTTGCTCCGATGGCGGTGGCGCTGGTGATCGCGGGTTTGGTCAATACATTGTTGGGGGCGGGTGACGGGGTGGAGGCCATCTTCCTCCTGACAGCCGTGGCGATTGGGTTCGTCTCTTTTCGATATCTGAATCGGAAGCTCGTAGAGCGATACGGGCCAATCAGAAATCGCAAGGACGAAAGTCGGGCGCCAAGTATGAGGAATTTGGCCGTAGTGGGAGCTGTCATTTTCCTGGCGCTGCAAGTAGATCTCCGCGCCGGTCTGCCTTTCAAACTCTGGGAGTTTGCGGGTGGGGCGTTATTCATATTGATATGGCTGCGCTTGGGACGGGCGGATCGCTATCACCTGTTCGTTGGGGTGGCGATGGTGGTGGTGATGGTTGTGGCGTCTTTGATTGGGAGCGAAGTTGAAGGGACCGAGTCGTCGGAGAGCTACGCACGTTTGTTGCCGCTCGTGTGGGCTGTCGGCGTTGCGACGGCCGGGATGCTGGACCATCTGATGCTGCTTGATGCGCGGGATGTGGTCCGAGCGGCGGAGGCGGAGGGGCCGGGGTAGAGAGTCAGGAATCGCCGGCTTTGCGACGGCGGTGGCGGTGGTGGCGGCGGACGGCCTCGCGGACGCGCTTGCGCTCGGCGTCGCGGAATTCGGGGTCGCCGCCAGGTCTCCGGCGGTAGGAGACAGCACGCTCAGCGCGGCGGGAATTATCGAAACCGACGCGGCACTTGCCGCGGGCGAAGTGCGGCCGTTTGCACTTACAGGTTGGCTTCCCTTTCGGGCGTACTCGGGCCGGCCGCTTTCGCATTTTCCGCCGGGCAGCGCGCGCGCCGGGGAGAGGGGGGCGGTTGGTGCTAGGCTCGGTCCGGCACAAGGGGTAAGCGAAAGTTCCGAATCAGGGGAATTTGATGGCGGCGACCGCGCCCGAGGAGACATCGGGGAACTACAAATGGAAGGTCGCCGCGGTGATCAGCGGCACGTTCCTGTTCTCGGCCATGGACATGAACAGCTCGCTGGTGGCGTTGCCCACGATCGCCGGCCATTACGACGTGGACATCATGGCGGTGAGCTGGGTGGTGCTGGTGCTGTTTCTGACCATGAACGCGCTGCTGCTGCCTTTCGGACGGCTGGCGGACATCGCCGGTCGGAAGAAGGTGATGATCGCCGGGATGCTGGTGGTGGGAATCGGTGGAATCCTGAGCACGTTCACGCCGAGTCTGCCCTGGTTGTACGTGACGCGAATATTTCAGGGCGCGGGGGCGGCGGCCATGCAGGCGGTGGGTCCGGCATTGCTGGTGGCGGCGTTTCCACGCGAGGAGCGGGGCAAGGCGATGGGCGTGAACGTGACAATGGTGTCGGTGGGTCTGATGCTGGGTCCGGCGCTGGGAGGACTGATAACCGGCACGGTCGGCTGGCGATATGTCTTTCTGTTGCCGGTGCCGATGATGTTTCTGGCTTCGATAGTCGGCAGCCGGATC